>CAZJJL010000005.1:16330-24831 GCA_964546325.1 uncultured Planctomycetales bacterium
CCCCCTGCAAATCAAGCCCAAGGTTTATGCGTTTTTTCAAAGGAAACGAAAAATATAAACTTATACCGATAACACCGAGTATCAGGATGATCTTAAACCAAAGCTTGCGGTCCATGAGTGCCGTGCCCCCTATTTAGATTCTGCAGTCTGCGGTTTCTTAACGTACGCAACGCAATTCTTTTCAAATTCAATCTCGACATTATCGTCAACGCGCACCACAAACGACTTCTCCTTAACATTGACTATCGTTCCGTGAATACCGCTTGTCGTAACGATATCCGTATTCTTTCCCAACTCGGAGATCATCTTCTGATGCTCTTTTTCTTTCTTCTGCTGGGGCCGAATGATGATAAAGTAAAAAACCCCGATGATCATAACGATGGGGACCAACTGAGTCATGCTATATGCTTGTGCTGAAGTCATGGTAAACTCCTTATTTTATTTTTTTGAACAGTTTTTTAACGGTCTCGGAGGCCTGTGCGCCATTTTTGATCCAACCCTCATAGGCTTCTTTTTTGATCGTCGATTTACCGGTCACAGGATCATAATAGCCCAATTCCTGTAAAACCCTTCCATCCCTGCTTCTGGTCTCTTCGATCGCCGTAACTCTAAAATGCGGCCGTTTTGTAGGATTTTTACCAATTCTTCGTAAACGAATTTTTACAGCCATGCTTTGTTTCCTCCTTTAATGTTCCTTTTAGTGTCCATTTCCCATAATCCTTCGACTATGGGCAAGAGACTTCTTATTGTGATAACGCTAATAATAACGCTTTTGCTTTGTTAATGGTCTCGGTATACTCCTTTGCCGGTTGAGAGTCCGCTACGATACCGGCACCTGCTTGAATATACGCCACCCCTTTTTTCATAACTATCGTGCGGATGGTGATACACATATCCATATTATGCGAGAAACTAAAATACCCCACACAACCAGCGTACGCCCCACGCCGCGTATTCTCAAGTTCATCGATAATTTCCATAGCACGGATCTTAGGACTACCGCTTACCGTCCCCGCCGGAAAACTCGCACGTAAAACATCATACACATCGTACTTCTTCTGGACCAACCCGCTCACTTCGCTTACTAAATGCATAACATGCGAATATCGCTCTACGACCATAAGGTCGCTGACCGTAACGCTTCCCGGCTTTGCGATCCGTCCCACATCATTACGGCCCAGATCAACAAGCATGATATGCTCCGCGCGCTCCTTTACATCAGAAATAAGCTCTTCTTCATACTGCTTATCCTGAACTTCAGTCTTGCCGCGAGGACGCGTCCCCGCAATAGGCCTGACATGCGCAACACCGTTTTCGCAACGGACCAGGATCTCAGGAGAAGATCCCACTAATGAAATCGCTCCCATACGCAGAAAAAACATGTAGGGGGACGGATTAAGGCTCCGTAACGAGCGATACGCCTCAAACGGCTCTTTCCGAACCCTTGCTTTCAGACGCTGCGAAAGAACCACCTGGATGATATCCCCGGCTCGTATGTACTTCTGAGCCTTCCTTACTATATCACAGAATGCTCCCTTTTTAAAGTTCGACGAAAATACGGCGTTTCCGCTCGATCGTGAAGGTTTTCGGGGAATAGTCCGGTTACAATCATTGATCAATACATCGATTTTACGGACCGCCTGCGCATATGCCCTCTTTTTTTGCGCGGCAGAAGCTTTCTCCGGCACCATCACATTAGCCACAACCTTAATCGTATGATTAACATGATCGAACAATAAGATCGTATCGGTCAACATAAAGAACGTATCTGCGATATCCAGCTCATCGGGATTCTTATCGGGTATACGCTCAAAAAAACGCACCGTATCATACCCCATATACCCCACGAGCCCGCCATAAAAACGCGGAAGCCCCGAAACCGGTACCGCTTTAAACCCTTGCATGACTTTTTTAATTTCTGAAAGAGGATCGGTGTCGGTAACAAAACGCTCTGTCTTCTTTTTCGTATTATAGCGAATTTCTATATTTCGCCCCTTACTCGAAAAGATCAGCGCAGGATCAGAACCTAAAAAAGAATACCGGGCCAGCTTTTCCTGTCCCTCAACCGATTCCAGCAAAAAAGCATATTTATTCTTACGCAGTTTCAGAAAACTTGAAACAGGCGTATCAAGATCAGCGTTAATCTCCTTATATACGGGAATAACGTTGCCTTGTTTCGACAATTTCAGAAAATCAGAAAATGAAGGATAGTACATATATTTCCACCAAGGTTTCAAGGTCACAACGTCATAACGTCACACGTAAAAACTTTGTTTTTATCACACCCTTGTGACCTTGTGTCTTTGTGTCCCGTCTGTTTTTATCTTCAATAAACTACTTAATCTTTATTCTTCTAAAAAAACAACTGCGATTATTCGTATGACATGCCGGACCGACCTGACGCACCTTAATAAGAAGCGCGTCCATATCACAATCATACGCAATGGATTTCACAAACTGAAAATGCCCCGATGTCTCTCCTTTAACCCAATACTCTTTACGGGAGCGGGACCAAAAACACGTTTTCCCCAGTTTTATGGTCTTTTTTATTGATTCGGAATTCATATACGCAACCATGAGCACTTCTTTATCTTTATAGTCTTGAATGATCGTCGGAATAAGGCCTTTTTCATCAAACCGAAGATCAGCGATCGAAAACTTCTTATTTTTTTTCATATTTCTCCTTTTAGATCTTTTTATAACCGGACACACACGCCCTGCTTACGCAAATACTCTTTAACCTGCTTTACGGTCAACTCTTGATAATGAAAAAGTGACGCGGCCAAAGCGGCGTCAGCTCCTGCCTTCGTTAAAACATCCGCGAAATGCTCCGGTTTTCCCGCACCGCCGGAAGCGATAACGGGGACCGAAACCGCTTCTGAAACAGCTTTCGTCAGATCACAGTCATACCCGTTCTTGGTACCGTCGGCATCCATACTCGTTAAAAGCAGCTCTCCGGCGCCAAGGTCACAAACTTTCTTCGCCCACACAAGAGCGTCTATTCCGGTCGGGTTCCTTCCGCCGTTTATATAAACCTCCCACGCAGGGCCAACACGCTTTGCGTCGATAGCAACAACGATACCCTGACCTCCGAATCGGCGGGAAGAATCCCTAACAACCTCGGGATCTTTAACCGCAGCCGTATTAATAGAAACCTTATCAGCTCCCGCATTCAAAAGATCGCGTATATCCTCAACCGATCTGATCCCCCCGCCGACCGTAAAAGGCAGGTAAATAGTCCTGGCGATGTCATCCACAAGTTTAATAAGCGTTTTTCTATTTTCATAGCTTGCGGTTATGTCCAAAAACACCAATTCATCCGCCTGCTGCTGATCATATGCCTTGGCGACCTCAACAGGATCCCCTGCGTCTCGAAGCCCTAAGAATTTGACCCCTTTTACCACACGGCCGTCTTTAATATCAAGACAGGGAATGATTCGCTTAGTCAACATATTTAGAAAAAAACAATTCGCCTACGTGGTTATCGGTTTGCGGTTGTCGGTTAACGTTGAATCTTTAACCTCGAACCGAACACCGAAGCCGAACATTTGGACTACTTTACTCTCTTCTCAAGATATTCCTTCAAAAGATCCCACGTCTTCTTTCCGACTTTACCATCCGGATGAAGATTGTGCGCCCTCTGAAAAGCGCGGATCGCTTCTTTTGTTTTCCTTCCCATACGCCCATCGATACTTCCCGGATCAAAACCGGCATTTGATAACGCTGTCTGGATCGCTTTATTCGTCGGTCTGTCTTTTATATCGAATGACGCGGTCTTGTTCGTTTCATCAACGATAGTTTGCGCCTGCTGATACGCCTTATTCAGTGAATCACGCAGACTATTAAGCTCTTCGTCTTTGGAAGTAAGTTGTGACTCTAATAAAGAAACCTGATTACGCAGCCCCTGAACCTCAAGATCGTTACTTTTTCGCATGGTTGCACAACCTGATAACCCCGCAATAAAAATAAACAGCCCAACAAACCCGATGAATTTCTTTGCCATGAGACCCTCCATAAATTATGAAAGTGCAATTGCCTGTTTTAAAGTAAACTTTCCTTCATACAAAGCCTTACCTACAATAACGCCGATAACGCCTTCCATCTCGATCTCTTTAAGCTGTGTTATGTCACTGAGCTTTGATATCCCTCCCGAAGAAATTATTTTAAGTTTAGTCTCTTTTAAAAGATCTCTGATCTGCGTAATATTCGGCCCCACCAGCGTGCCATCCCTCGATGTGTCGGTTACAATAACTTGCCGGAAGCCGATCTCCTCAAGCCTCTTTGCAAACGTAAGGATATTTAACCCGTCGCTGCCCTCTTGCCAACCTTTCACGAGAACTTCTCCGTTCTTTGCGTCAATGCTCACAATAACACGGTCCGAGTAAGCCGCAAAGACTTTTTCAAGAAAATCTCTATCCTCAACCGCTTTTGTGCCCAACACAACACGCGAAACACCGATGTCAAAAAGCTGGGTAACAGAATCAAACGAACGAGCCCCACCTCCGCACTGAACAGGAATTGAAAATTCCCTGGCAATACGCTTAATCGAATGGAGATTCTGAGGAGTGCCTTTTGCCGCACCGTCAAGATCAACCACATGCAACATCATAGCTCCCTGCTGCACCCAGTGTTTAGCGGTTTTTAAAGGATCATCGGAATAAACGGTCTTTTCATCGAATGCCCCCTGGAACAAACGAACCACAACACCATTTTGAATGTCAATTGCCGGAATTATAAGCATATCCCCCCTTAATAAGCAATCCCCAATCGATGCTTACAAACATGGAACCGATAGAATTATACCTTTACAAAATTCCCCAGGATCTTCATCCCTGTATTTTGGCTTTTCTCGGGATGAAATTGCACTCCGTATACATTATCGCGCCAAATAATCGACGTAAATCGTTCTCCATACTCAGTCTCTGCCGCGCGATCATCAGCGATAAGCGGTTTAACATAATAGGAATGACAAAAATATACGAACTCTCGCTCAGCCAACCCCTTAAAAAGAGGGCAATCTTTTTTTTGGATTATAAGCTCATTCCAACCCATATGGGGAACCTTAAAACCAGGAGCATCGCAAAAACGAACAACCTCACCCGGAATAATCCCAAGGCCCTGCATTTTCTGAGCTTCCTGGCTCTTCTCAAAAAAAAGCTGCAAACCAAGACATATCCCCAAAAGAGGCCTGCCGGTCTTTACATAATCTAAAAGAGGCTTCACCAAACCTTTATGCTCAAGTTCAAGCATGGCATCGTCAAAAGCGCCCACGCCGGGAAGCACCAATTTATCCGCTTTGAGCACTGCGGCAGCAGAGCTAATAACCTCGGTATCGGCCCCTAACGATTCAAGCGCTTTTTGAACGCTGTGAATATTACCCATGCCATAATCTATTATCGCGACCACCGGGGCCTCCCGTACAATGCACCCTTAAAACAACTCCGTGACTGCTCAAAAACCTTCCAACCAACCGAACTCAAAGTATACCCTAAGCTATCAATCAATAACACCTTTTGTCGAAGGCACTCCCTTTCGGCGTGGATCTATCTGAGTAGCCTGATCAAGCGCTAACCCCAACGCTTTGAATATCGGCTCAAGCGTCGTATGAATATCGGAACTTACCGGATTCACCGTAATCGTAAGGTTTGCGCCTAATTGCTTTGCAAAAGAATCAAAAAAATGAATGGCATCATCAAACGTGTATTTATTCGAATCTGCACCCTTTGAAGGAAATCCTACGTCTTTCTGTGTAATTGAAAAATATCCCCTTCCGTTTATATCGATCGTTGCCGACGCAAGAACTTCTTCCATAGGAACATACATAAAACCAAAACGTTTAATACCCGCTTTTGTCCCCAGGGCCTTTTTAAATGCCTGCCCCAAAGCTATCCCGATATCTTCATTGGTATGATGAATGTCAACCGCAAGATCGCCGCTGGCATGGATATTGAGATCAAAAAGCCCATGATACGCAAAAAGCTCAAGCATATGGTCAAGAAAAGCAATACCGGTCTTGATCTTGGTAATACCGCTGCCGTCGATACTGATCTTTACCGCAATATCAGTTTCCCGGGTTTTTCGCTTTATGATCGCTGTTCTTTTCTTCATTATGAACCCCCTTGAAATCGAACTTTCACCGAATCAAGATGTTTGGACAACCCTTCAATGCCGGCAACTTTCTCCAACGGCTCCCTGACTTTTTCCAGCGCTTTCTTGGAATAACTGATGATATGATTCGTTTTTATGAAATCAAGCGTCGATAAACCCGAAAAGAACTTAGCTGTCCCCGAAGTAGGCAATACGTGGCTCGGCCCCGCGACATAATCGCCTACCGCAGTCGGACTGTACGGCCCCAGGAATATTGCACCGGCATTCCTGATATCTTTAGCAAGCCTGCGAGGATTCTGAACCAATATCTCCAAATGCTCAGGGGCAATTTTATTGGCAACCTCAACCGCCTGATCAAGGTTCTTAGTCAAAATGATAAGACCATTTACCCCTTCGGTCTGTGCCTTGATGAGTTTCGCTAAACTTTTGGAATTAGTAACAAGGATCGCCAAACCGCCGACATGCTCCGCTTGCGCCTTCAGATCCGCAATGATATATTTGGGGTCGCTAAAGCGACTTGCAATAATAACCAATTCCGTGGGCCCTGCGATCATATCAATATCCACATAACCGAAAACCTGCCGTTTAGCTTCTGTAACATAGACATTCCCGGGCCCCACGATCTTATCGACTCGCGGAATTATCTTGGTGCCATACGCCATCGCGCCGATCGCTTGAGCCCCACCCACTTTATAGATCTCGTCGACCTTAAGAAGGTCTGCCACAACCAGAATATGCGGATTGATATTACCCTGTTTATCCGGAGGACTTGCCAAAACGATCTTCTTAACACCCGCAATCTTCGCCGGAAGCACCGTCATGTACACCGTTGAAACAAGCGGAGCAGTGCCTGCGGGGATATAGACACCGACCGTTTCCAAAGGCACATAATCCTCTCCCATAACCAAGCCGTCTTCCCCTTTTAAACGCCAGGACTTTTTCAAGGTCTTACGGTAAAAGCGATTAATATTATCGATCACTACTTTAAGGCTCGAAACAAAATTTGGCGTAATATTTTGATACGCGCCGCTGATCTCGATCTGCGAAACCTTCAATTGGCGCGGCGTTAACTTAACTCCGTCAAAACGTTTCGTGTATTTAAATACCGCGTCATCGCCCATGGTGCGGACATCATCAAGGATCTGATGAACCTTCTCCTCAACGCGACGAGAACGGGTGATTTGACGATTATAGACTTTTTCAGCAAGCTTACTTCCAAACCGTACAATTTTCATGGCATATCCTCAATCAACATCTTGAGCCTGGCAAATGCGCTTTCAAACCCTTGTGGATCGGTTCCACCGGCCTGGGCAAAATCTTTCCTCCCACCGCCGCTACCGCCGATATTCTTTGCAACTTCCTGGATCAGCTTACCTACGTCAATACCCGCGGCAATTAAATCCGCTGTCCCTCCCATAACTAACAATGCTCTACCCCCGACACCTGATCCTAACGCGATCAGGGTACGTTCCGACCTCTGTTTGATCATATCAAGAGCATTACGCAAAACTGCGGCATCCGCGTCAGGAATAACTTTCGCTATGATTTTAATACCTTTGACCTCCTGAGCAGCGGAGAGCATATCATCAAGAGAAGTCTTAACCGCATCAATTCTTTTCGCCGATGATTGTTTTTCCAAATCTTTAATACGCGCCAAACGCTTTTCAAATTCACCGACTATCTTATCGCAAGGGACCTTTAAGAGCTCTTCCAGGGATGAAAGCACCCCTTCTTCCGCTTTTATCACGGTAAAGGCGTTACGGCCGGTCACTGCTTCTATACGACGCACTCCGCTTGCCACCGAACCTTCATGGATGATCTTGAAATATCCGATCTGCCCGGTCGACTCCAGGTGAGTACCTCCGCAAAACTCTTTTGAAAAATCTGATATCGCAACAACACGCACTTTCCCTTCGTACTTTTCAGCAAAAAAAGCCAACGCGCCTGAACGTTTGGCAACCGCCAAAGTCATTTCTTTGGCATCGAGATCATGATTACGTATGATAAATGCATTAACGATCTCCTCAATTCTATCCTTCTCCTCCTGGGTAATGGCCTTGAAATGCGTAAAATCAAAACGCAATTTTTCATTATCAACCAAAGACCCCTGCTGCTGGACATGCGCGCCCAGGACCTTTCGTAACGCTGCCTGTAAAATATGGGTTGCCGTATGATTACGCGCAATATCGAGACGACGCTCATTATCAATGCGCGCGGTTACCGCATTAAGCTTCGAAAAACTCCCCTCTTTAACCCTCCCCTGGTGCACAAAGAGCTTTCCGATCTTCTGCGTATCCGTAACTTCAAAAATGTTTTTACCTTTGATAATAACACCGGCATCACCGATCTGGCCGCCGGACTCGGCATAAAAAACTGTTTTATCAAGGATAATG
>CAZJJL010000006.1:0-1004 GCA_964546325.1 uncultured Planctomycetales bacterium
GGATCGCGCCATGGTTGTCCCGGCTGATCATTTTCCGCGCGCCTGCGCGGAGGCTATTGCAAATGAGATCCGCCGGATCCAGGCTGATCCGGAGCGCGTGGTTTCGATCGTGTTGGCAACGGGCCGGACCATGATCGATGTTTATGAGCAGCTTTCGCGTCAAGAGGGTATAGATTGGAAGCGCGTTGTTATCTTCCACCTTGACGAATATAAAGGTCTTCCGACGGATCATGCGAGTTCGTTCGCCTCTTTCCTTAACCGGAATTTGTTATCGAAAGTGCCTATCCCGGCAGAGAACATTCATTATATTAACGGCGCGCGTCCCGATTTAACCGGGTATATGAAGCATTTGCGTGAAGATCATGGAGGTGCTGACATTGTTATCTTGAGTGTCGGCCGGGATGGCCATTTGGCGTTTAACCTCCGCATTATTCCCGGTTTGATTCGCGTATGCAAATGGTCAGGCTTGAGGAAAGCACTCTTATCGCCAATGAGCCGGATTACGCCGATATTCGCAACAATCCTTTTGCTTATACTATGGGAATGGCTGATATTTTTGATGGGAGGCATATATTCTGGTTTGTGAATGGTAATCATAAGGCAGCGATCGTGGAAAAGACTTTACGCGGGCCGATCACGGAGGATGTTCCCGCAACGATGCTGCGTTTACACGATAATGTCACGGTTGTGCTTGACACTGCCGCGGCAGGTCATATGGGGAATGAAACAACTCCGGAATCTCCTGCCGGTATGTTAGGAAAACGCGGACGGACACCGCGGGCTTCGGAGGATAGGGCTCATTCCAGGAAAAGGGGATTTAACACCGATCAATTTGAGCGTGACTGTTTTGGTTTTGAAGAAGCGGTAGATTGGTTTGAGGAAAATGTTCGGGAATTAGGATATGGTTTGCATGCTCGCCCGATCGCGTTTGAATTAGCAACGATCGTATGGAATTCAGGTTTATATCGGCGCGCAGGCATGACCGGCTTTGAAACCGCGAAAGA
>CAZJJL010000006.1:1014-1375 GCA_964546325.1 uncultured Planctomycetales bacterium
CGCTTATTGGCCGTGGCGATACTTGATGATATCCCGGAATATGCACGAGGGGTTGATCTTGTTCAGGTTTTTGCTGACCGGTCGGGGCAGCGCAAAGCAAATTGCATGCAATATACGACCATATTTGTTCTGGTTGCCCGATTTTTGTCGCTTCCGGTAGGCGCGATATTATCGAATAGCGGAAAGCATATTTTTGTGGTGCTTTGGAAGCAAAGGAATAAAAAGGGACTTTTGTTCGATTTAGCAGCTTCGTCCGCGTATCAAGGAAGGCCGGTGAGATGTGTGATGGGTGAGATTGAGATCGATGATTCTGATGAGCCTTTGGGTAGATCGGAGCACCGCCTGTTATCTCAGGACGAAC
>CAZJJL010000006.1:1385-24717 GCA_964546325.1 uncultured Planctomycetales bacterium
TTTTAACTACTAAGAAAAACATATCTGTATTTCATAAGGACGAACAAGAAGTTGCTTAAGATGCGTACGTGCTTTTAGACTACGATGATCTTGTCGTTCAGGCCAGGCGCGTTTCTGAGAAACGGTATCCGCATACCTATCCGCTTTGCGTTCCTTTGGATGCGCGCGCGCAGCTTGAAAATAAATTTGGTGCGAATGCTATTTTGGCAGAGACATACGTCCGCGGGTTCGTTTTGGATGATCTACAGATATTAGTGGATCCAGACTGGATGATACTCATGCAACGCCTTGCTGAACTTGAGCGGATCGCCCCGCGCGGACCGCCTTCGTGGAAATTGGTAATTACGACCGATTTAACGGTAACGCAAGGTTGTGTTGCTGCCTGTGACATCGAATTGGCAACGGTTTACCTCCATCCGTATTTCTTCGAACTTGCCGCATCCAAACAACGTGAAATCCTTTACCACGAGCTTATTTCGCATATTTTTAAAGGTATCAGCGATGAAGTCGTCGCGTTGCGTGATACCCGGGCGGCATTCTGGCTGAACCAGCATTGTCCGCAATTGGCGGATACTCTTGTGGTGAGCCTCTCTATGGAAGGTAATATTCCTGAATTTGAAGGTTATGATGCGCAGAATGCTTGTACTAAAGGAGGCCTCGGCGCGTATTTTGGTGATAAGTTGGAAGGGCTTGCGTTAGTAGGTATTCCCGCGTTTGGTATCCAGCCGGGGTATAGTAAGGTAAGAAAACAAGGAGAGCTTCTTGATGTTGATTACCGGGAGCTTGTATCAAATGAAGTTTTAAAACGGGTTTATGATGCTGATGGCGTTCCGGTAACGTTATACGTTTATGCCTGGGATAGTTCGGATCCCGATAATATGTTTAAGAATCCGATGTATGAAGTGACTGTTTGGCAGCTTAATCGGGGCGGGACACGGGATTTCTTATTGATGGCACCGGTTTTTGACGAGCTTTATACGGATAATAGGGCGCACCGATTTACGCAGGAAGTTGTTTTCGGGAAAGCGGCGTATCAGTTAATGAAACGGTTAGGGATCAAGCCGGATATTCTTCATTTAAATGAGGCGCATACGGTTGTCGCTGCAGCGCAGGTCCGCGCGGATGATGAGTTTTCCAAAACAGCCATTGTGTATACGAACCACACCTTGGTTCCTGCGGGGCTTGAGATGTTTTATGCGGGGCAACTGCAGACGAGTGTTGAGCGTATGATGTATCAGATCGGCCTTCCGGAAAGTAAATATGAGGAGTTCAAATCTGATTTCTTGCGGGCTGACGGAACGGTCGATTTTTGTTACGCGGCAATGCATTTAGCCGATGCTATTAATGCGGTGAGTGACGAACATGCGATTGCCACAAGGTTATTGTTTAAGCAGCTTTACCAGGATGAATTCAGTAAGGATGTTGTTGGGGTTTTAAACGGTTCCGGAAAGACATGGAAGAATGACGCGCTTGTTGCGATTGAAGAAACGGGGGTTCCGGTGTCACGGCAGCAATTAGTTGATATCCACGCGCGTGGTAAGGCTGAAGCATTCGCAGAAATAGCTTTACGCAGCGGCCGTATGCTTGATCCGGATCTTCCGACGGTATGGGCTGTGCGCAGGCTTGTTGATTATAAGAGCCAATATCCGATGTTGCGTTTCCTGGCGCATATCATGTGCGCTGACAGGGACCGGGCGTTCTCACGAGAAGAATTACGCGATCTCTGGTATCGCGATATTCCTGATTTGAGCGCGGAGTATAACCATAATTTAGTTGAAGAAGTTCTTAACGGTATATTTAAGGACAGAGATTCTATCTTTGGACTGGGGATGCAGATCGTAGTCGCAGGTCCGGAATACATGCCATTTTGGGTTTCTGAATTCAAGAAATGGTCGGAATTGCCCGCATTGAAAGGAAGGTTCATCTATGTGCCTTATTCAGACGCAAAATTCCTGAAAATGCAGGCGATCGGCGCGGATATTTGTATTACTATGCCGCGTCCCCTTGAAGAAGCGTGCGGAACTTCGGATCAACGTACCGGTTTGAATGGTGGGATCACGATCTCTATCGGCGGGGCAGGCCCGGTTGAATGGGTTGTTGACGGTGTCAATGGGTTTTTGCTTGATTCCTATACCACGGAAACATCTTCGGGACTTGTCGCGGATAATCAACGTTTTTATCGCCAAGCGCCGGTTGATATCTTCCATAAGCTTGAAATATCGCAGGGATTATATTATGGAGACCGGAATTCCTGGGAAGAGCTTATGTATGCGTCGTATGAGGCAGCAAATGTCAACGTATCGGCAGAAGCAATGGAGCGTCGTTACGCAGCGCGGGTGTATGGTGCGGCCCTTATGAACCATCGTTTAACGCATAGAGACCATGCGTATCCCGGAACGTGTCTTATCGGCCATCGTCCCGTAGCGGATACCGTTGACCGCGCTCCGTGGATGAAGTTGTTGAGGGATGTTTTAGGCTATGAGAGCGGCCTGTTGGATAGCCTTGAGCGGGTTTCTTTTATGGACCGTTCCGGGATGCCGATCGCGGAACGCAGAGGCAACGCTATCATTCTTGACGCGCATTTACTTGAATATTGCCTTAATCAATCAAAGACCGGCGGTAAAATAGCGAAGTCTTTTGCCGAGGCGCTCAAGGACATTATCCGGCACGAGTCGTATGATTCGGAAGAAGAAGCGCGCAAGGCCAGTATCCTCTATTTTATACAGCATCCGTATGAAGCATATTTATTTATTGCCGCGTTCTATAAATATCATCTCCCCGTCGTTCTTGACGCGGGTTATTTGCGTCAAATTCTTAGCGCGGTCCCTGTAATGACGGTCGATAGCCATGAGGAGATCTTGTATTGTATACAGGCGTGTCAATATGCGGGGTTGATGCCTCCGCGTGGTTTTGATGTTATTAACTTCGATTATCACCCTGACCGTTGTACTACGGGGGGGATAGCGTGCGGGACGTGGATCTTTAACGGCAGACAGAAAGGGCTTATCGGAGAAAATGTTTGGGTTAGGGCCCAGAATGAATTTGTGCGTATAGGCAATAGTTGGGTCAAGAGGAGAAAAGCATCTTCATCGCAATGGCTGCCATCTCCGAAAGATATGGTAACTATAGATTTTGATTTCTTTTCCAGCCGATACGCGTTTGATCCTGACCGGGTTGATTTATTTCATGTGCCGGCTGAGGAGATGGCTTGCGCTATTCAAACCGATATTATCGATCAGCTGCGTTCAAATTGTGTAGAGCTTTCTGTTCCCGTTGTTTTATGCCGTTCCTGCGGCAGATGGTATCCTGATGACCGCGATCCGCTGCGCATGGATTGGTTGGCAAATGCCGCGACAAAAGAGTGGGTTGATCAAACCGAACAAGAATTATTGCATGCGTTTTTGCGTTACCGTTTAAGCCGAGGTGCCGGGACACATTGCTTAACCTTCCGTGGCTGGTGGGAAGCAATCCTCTCATCGCAAGAGGGGTTCCGGCACCAAGGCGTAATAACTGCGCGCGACATTGCAAAGCTTCGTCCGGGAAAGACGATTGACGATGCTATGCGGGCTTTTACGCAGCTTAAAAGGGATGGTTTTGCGGATTTTGAGCCGTGTAAAGAACAGTCTCCTATTATTGTGCTTTTGTTGGCATATTACCGTTACTGCGAAGATCACGTTCGTGCCGAACGATTGCTTCAGCTTGTGCGCGATGGCAGGGTGCTTTTAGGAGAAGACCAGGAACATGTTTTCTTTGGGGTTAATGACGGAGAAACGTATTGCATTGCCACCAATCAGAATCCCGATGTTGTCGCTACCCTTCTTCATGAATTAAACGGCGGTACGGATGAAGAGAACACTGCGGCAGAACTTCCGTTCCGGAAATGGCGTGATACAGCTTTTGGGGGGACGTTTTCAACAACAGCTGATGTCCGAGCGGTGCTTGAGAGTGTTTTGCCGTTTCGTTCCGGTAATTTTATCGAAGAACCCTATGGCGCCGGGTTACTGAAAGGTACTCTCTATTCCGAGAGGGTGCGCATGCTTGTTGAGTATCTTGGGCAAACGCATGATGAGGCGATTGTCGAGCGTATCCTGAGCCATTATGACGGAGCGGATCTTGCTCTTCATAGTGATAACCGGGAGGAAAGGAGCTCTCAAGCATATTCCGATATTGAGCGGGCAATTTTTTATCTGCAGCGGGCATATATATTAAGTCGTATGAAGGGAGTAAGTAGGAATCATAATGTGCGCTACGTTTCCGAATGCAGCGCTATTAGTGTTTATCCATGGGCCGAATTTGAGGATTTGATCAATTTCCTGGTTTCTTTTAGCGGTTTGATGCTGACACTTATCGGAAGCGGACATTTTGAACCGGTTGTTAGCGGCGATGACGATTTGGTCTATTTACTGCCGGGCAAACATTATACTGAGCAGGAAGAAAAAGAGCTTGAGGAGAAACATGCTCTGATCCTGTCGAGGATCAAGGGAGCTATTGCCGCGCTTGATGACGCGGGGATCGATGATCTCTGGTCGCTTTTTACCTGTTTTGAGTATGATGTCTTACGGATACAGCTTGAGCATATGGTTATCAATGTTCCGGCGATCATTGATCAGATCAGGGTAGGGACAGTAAGGCTTTTTGTTCTGCTGGAAGATGTTGACCAGATCATAGCGAATTTCATCGCGTGTTTAAATATCGATTTTGCCCGTTTTGTAGAGATCGATCAGTCGCTTCTTCAGATAGAACAGCGCTTTACTTTGGAGGAAGGCGCCGAGATAGAAGACAAGAGAGGATATCTGCAAGAGATCATGTCGGCGCTGGTTTATCTGCCGTTCTTTGCAAATAAGGTTGCCATGCAATATCAATCTTTTGGTAAGAATGCCTTCAACCGCAAAATGTTGGATACTGTTTCAGGCCGGAATCCCGGCTTTGTCAGCGTTATGTACCAATATATGGTTGATCTGATATCCGGCGAGTGTGTTCCGCTTGACATTCCTGCTCTTGAGATGAGTGTCGGCGGAAGAGAGGATTCTATCGCGGCAGAGGTGAGTAGGAGGATACGAAGTGTTTTTTCGATACATGTTATTTCCCAAACACGCGAAAAAGTTCAGGCCATGTCCCTTGCGCAGGATTCGCAGAGAACCGCTTTATATAACGGTTTGAGCTTGGAAGTGCGTGAATTAGTGGATGAGTTGCGCCAAGTGATTGAAGCGCATGTGACATTTCGCGGAGAGGGTATTGTAATTAGTCTTAATTCTCCGGATTTTTATGATATCGCTCTTGACGCGCTTGATATGAAGATCGCGTTGTTTGACGAGATCGCTTCTTCTCAAGCAGCGGAATCAGGAGAGAGTATTCCTGATCAAGGCCACGATTATCCCGGTTGGGTGACCGCGCGCGCGTTAGGGGCGGAATACGATCTGTATTCGGTGATCAAACCGTATGTTGCCTCAGCTATAGCAGAGCTCGGTCTTGAGCCGGGCACGATCAGTCGGATCTCTTTGTCTGATACGCGTTTTGCAAGAGCAGGTCATAGAGATGCTTCAGGCAAAATAGCGCTATCAAGCGATCTTGCTTCGTATGCGCCGGTAAAGTTCGATAGGGATTCTAAGGCATCGAGAGCGTATTACGAGGTTATTAAGGATATCATCCGCCATGAATCGTATGCCGACGAGAAAAGCGCGCGCCAGGCAAGTATCGCCTATTTCCAAACCCATCCCTATGAGGCGTATCTCTTTTTAGCGGCGGTATATCGCTATGGTTTAGCACTTACTCTTGACGAGGAATATGTAAGGGAGATATTGTACGCCCTTAAGATGCTCATTATCGATTCCCACGAAGAGATGATCATTGTTTTGCGCGCGTTTCGCGCCGCAGGATATATGGGCGGATTAGATGTTTGGAATTTTGATTATCATTCTGATTGCGCCGATCGCTCGGGGCTTGATTGCGGAAGCTGGGTGTACATAGGACAGAGAGATGGTTATATCAGGCAAGCAGTTTGGACAACGGTAAAGACTGCGTCTGCCGGGCGGGTGCTTGAGCATAAACAGCTCGATTGTGTTTCCATGAATGATCATTGTCATGTTCTGGGGATAGAGGAAATACCTTTTTTTGACGGGCTCCAAACCTTGATCACTCTTGATATGGATTATTGTTCTGTTCAAGAGGATGGCGTAGAAGTGTATCATGTTCCGGCTTCTGAATTGCGCGGTGTGCTTGCGCGGGACTTTTTTGCGGTTTTGGATGGTTGTATCGATAGCAGTCGTTTCCCGCTCATTGTCTGTCGTTCAAGCGTATATTTTGGCCAGGGGTGCGAGCAATATCAATGGCTCTCCTTGCAGGCTGACGTTCAGTATGTGCTTGATTTTGAAGACGCAATCGCCGCCCATTTTGGTTTTATTATTGACCGCAGTGTCAATCGAATGCATGAGCCCGATAGCGGTACAACCGACAATGGCGCTGCGTTGTTTCCTTACGGCGGACTTTGTAAAGGGTTTTCAAAAGATTTTACCGATGATGAATCCGCTCAACAAGATCGAACTGTTGTTCTTTCTGACGCAGAGGTGCGAGGATATAATATGGGTGTTATTTTAAATGCTCTTTTTGACTGTTTTTCTAGCGTGGCCTTTTCCGAAGAAGCACGGATCCTCCTGAAAAAGATTATTTTTGGGCCCGAAGATAGTCCGCAGTTGCCGGAGCATATACAGGAATATTGTTTTTTATTCGATCAAGAGCCTGTGCGGCGGATGCTTTCACTTATTGATGAAATGCGGGATTTTCTTGATGATGAGATCGCTCTAGCAAGGATAGAAGAACGGCTTCGATGCATTCTTAACGGTCGGTTACGAGCATATCCAGGAAGTATGCCGGTTGCTCAGGGGAATGTCCCGGGTTGCGTCATTAAGGTATCGGTAGACAATGGAAAAGTGCTTAACCGTGCGGTGAGTTTATGGGATCCGGCTGTCGCATATACAGACGATATATTGGCATCCGCAGACCTTTTTACGGAGAGATTTCGCGCTTGGCTTGCGCAACTGGAGCATGCTCCTCCGTGGCACGATATGATTTTTGTCATCAGCGACCGCACCGTGTCATCATCTGGACGCCTTGCCGCTACGCATACGTACCTGGCCGAAATTATCGATATTTTCTACGATGGGGAGTATCACAAAGCGATCAATGTTTCCCGCGCTGCATTACAGTCGCTTTCTCCCGTGGTATTCTTTGATGTTTTAAATCATGAACATGTTGAACTCCGCACTGATTCTCACGCGCAGGCAGTTAAGGCAAGCCTTTCTTTCTTTGGTAAAAATCCCGGGAGTTTAATTCCTTTTTTGCGGGATGTTGACAACTCCCGCGTTGATCTTTCACCGGTCTATGCGTTAGAACTTAAGTTTTTGCGATTGATCGCGCGTTTCGGATCCCTGTTTAAACGAGCCCCTGTTGATCATGATCGTGATGTGATGCCCCTGGTATTTTCTCCGGCAGAAGTGATCCGTATTATTGACGATGGGTCAGGGCGGAATAATTGCGAAGAGATAATTCGGGGCTTGAGTTGGGAGCAGGTGCTTGGTCTATTCGAGCAGCATGATCCGGCGGGATATGTTTTTTATCCGAATGAGGATTTTGCCCGCGCCAGGACCAAGGGGTATTCATTCGCGCATGTGCGTAGTTTTGTCGGCGAGGAGTCGCTTGCCGATTCTTTCCGGCACGGAGTTTTCTACGACTCCCGTTTGACTGATCTCTGTGAAATATTCGATTATACGGTTGAGCGCTGGATGGTGCATTTCCCCGGATTTGCTTTTGAGTTCTTTGCGGTCATTGCCATACATCCGTCGCTCCTGCAGGCGCGGCCAAGCGCCGTGTTCTCTCGTTCTGAAATTCAGGATGCGGTATGCGATAATTGCCTTGTTCAGGAGTTGATGGATCGCGGGTATGAAGACGCGGCAGTAACGCTTTTAAAGGAATTGCACGGAGAGGACCTGAAACGCTTCCCGTATTATCAAGAGGCTGCCCTTATTGCCGCGCGCTCGGCATGCCAGATCCTGGGTAATACTCTTTCGCGCATGATCCATGTCAGCCAAGAGCCGTTTTGCCTCGGTCAAGACCGGGTTTATCATGTTGTTTCGGCCCAGGAATCGTCGCTGACGCTGTTGGATATCTTTCCTTTAGCGGCAGAACATCCTTGTTGGGTAGGGGTTGATCTCGGTGAATTTGCCGCGCGGCGCAAGCGTTCCATTGATCTTGCGTGTTCCATACGAGAGTTGCTTATATCTGTTGAAGCAGAAGCTGTTCAAAATCTTACCGGGAAAGTTCCTGCGCGAATGCATTTTGTAGATGGTAGTTATCGGGTCCGATCTTTCTTTCCGTTTGATCCGGCTCTTCCTCGGTATCCGCGCGTATCGTTTGATGGGACTTCTTATTGCGTTGCGGCTTCGGGGAGTTTGGCTCGAGGCGATGACTTTATCGAAAACTCGGATGCCGACTTTATCGTTTTCCCCGCGGATGAAGCGTCTGTTTATTACGCGCAAGCGCTTCAGCAGGAGATGGCGGAAGTTCTCGGTCGTTTTCTGGCTTCAAGAGGCCTGCGTATCGGCGTTGATAAGCATCTGCACGGTTTATATGATCTTCAAGTTCCTCCTGAGGATGCGGCATCGCTTATGGCAGCGTATGCGCGTATGTTTGATGCTGAATTCCAGAGTTGGCATCGGGTCGTATCGGTGCTGCCCGTATTGTTACGAGAGCTTGTCTTTGTCTCCGGAGACAAAGCTGTATTTGACCGTTTTGTTGCGGTATTTGAACCGTTTTTGTATCCGTTCGAAGAAGGTATTTGGGAGGAAGTTTCTTGTGCCGGTGGTAAAGAGGTTGTTGCATTGGTTAAGGAAAATTTGGAAAGAACCTTTGTGTCGCGTGGATCCGCAAGCGATCAAGAATGGATCAAAGAGCAGGGGATGCGTCCGGTTTACTTTTTTACGCAGTATCTGGCGGCTCTTTACGGGGTGCGGTCAGGGAGTGTTTTTGAGAGGTTCCGCATATTTGCCGAAAGGAATATCCTTTCCGTTGACACGGCTATGGCATTTATCGATGATTACGCGTATTTTATCGAGTCTCGGGAAAGCGCATTATTGCCGCAGGGGTCTATCTCTTATTCGGAGGTTGATAGCCGTGTTGAATCGGCGAGGAACCGGATATCTTCCTATTTCCGGGGGCCGAGCGGATTTTTCGATAATTTATCCGGTATTATTCTGTGGGCTAATATTGGGGCGATCCGTGCGGGCTCATGTGAGCTTTCCGCTATTCCACAGTTTATGAACCTGGGGGTGACGGTTGGGGGTTTACCGGTCTCTTGTTATGAAGTGACGTGTGGGCTTCGCGGCCCGCCGATCCAGATCTTTGCTGAAATAACGGAAGATGAGGAATTAGTTATTTATTTTTCTTCCGGCGCGTTGAGCCTTTTGGGGGATATCCTTAATGATTTTGCCTGCATTCGGGAAGTTGTTCTTCACGCTATCGCGGTCCATGAATACGCCGAGCTTAACAACAAAGTCCATCAGGAAGCAATTGTCATGCAGAGCAAGATCCCCGGGTATATGTTCATTGCATCGCGTCTTGAAGCCGTTCAGTATTGTCTTCAGCGTGTTTTTACCGGGCCGTATGCCGGTTTTGTAGGGGTAAACGCGCAAAATTTCAAATACAGGTTCTATGACTCCATCCCTCATGCGGGGACACATCCTTTTCGCCATATCTTGCCTAAGCTTTTGAAGGTAAAGCATTCGTTACGGTATGAGTCGGATCAGGTATGGAAACACCGGGAATATCCGCATAATTGCGTGTCTGCGGCATTACAGGCCTTTGATCTCCTTGAGCGACACTCTCCTCGGATATATTCAGTTTCTGTTGAAGAGGAGCAAGCGCCTATCAACGGTTTGTTAAGACACGATTTCGTGGTCGTGAATTTAAATGGCGAAGATTATATCGTTGATCTGGCAGCGGATCAGTTTGAACCCGATGCATGTTGGCAAGGGAATTATTTTGACACCGGGGTTGTTTTATTGCCGGTGCGTGTTGTTGAAAATGATCCCGGGCATTTTTGGATGTATGCGAATGCCCAACCGCTCATGGATGAGAATGAGGGGACTACGGCAGAGGATATCCTTATTCATCGTCAACTCGGTAAACGTCAGAATGCTCCTGACAAAGTTATTGCAGTGCCGGGACCACTTGCTGATTTTCAGCGCGTTGGTTTTCAGGTTATCCTCGGCCTTAATTATCACACCTGTGATCCTTTGCTGCCTGGCGCGGATCTTCCGGAGCCTTTTTACCACGAGCGTCTGAGCGGCATGCTGCGGTTTGTTTCCCGGTTTATATGCGATGATCCGCTTATGGTAACCGTTGTGATCGAGCCGGTTCAGCGCGGTATGCCCACTATGTGGTATGAGCCCGAAGTAAAAACGGTGCATATCCAGGCGATCCTTCTTACCGAGCACGTTCCTTCTTCCTATGCCGAGTATATCGCTCACCACGATTTTGTGTTGCATGCGTATCGCGGCCTTGATGAAGAAGAGGCGTCCGCGCAGTCCGTGCAGCTTATACGTTCTGCTCGGGAACGGTTTTTTGCTGTCAGGGAATTTTTAAAGACTACGCCGTATATTGTTTTTGCGCCGTGTTTTTCTTGCGGCTCATGCGATCCGTATTTGGCGGCTATTCTGGTAAGCGGGGCTATCGGAGAAGATCCCGATATATTTTTGCGTTTGGTAAGCGATGATACCTGGCGTTTTGGCTCGCCGGAGCAAGGATATGTTGATGCTTCGTATATGCGGCGCTTTTTAATGCGTTTAGGAGCAAGGCCGGTCATACTTCGTTCATTGTGGCGGGAGGTCTGCCGGAAGTATCCTCAGGTAGAAGCATATTGCCATGGCTTTGCCTCGGCTGATTCCGCGCAACAGGTTGAAATGCGTGAGCGTAGTGTAATCGCGATAAAGTCAATGTCTCATCGGGGAGGTTTTCTTGCGGACGCCGCGCGGCCGATATCATCTATTTGCTCCGGGCTCGATTTTTTAAGGGAAATGCATGAGGCAGCTGTTTTAGCCGGTTTAGAGAAGAGTTTCTTATCGTTGTACGAGGAGTTCCTTTCGAGAGTGCGACTGTCTCTCTCTGAGCTAGCGTTCAATTATATCAATGATTCCGGGTCAATTATTGCGTGGTTGGAGTCGGTGCATGAGATGTTAGAAAGCGGTGATGCTTTGTATTCGGGTATTGATCTGTTCGATGAGCATAACCGGCGCCTCTATCAGATGGGGGGTGAAGAGTTTAAGAGAGCGCGGCAGATCATCCGTAACCGGATCATTTTTGCCCGGGGAGGCAGCGGCACTCTCCTTGAGGAAATTGAAATTGTAGCATTTTTGGAAAGCCTTAAACAGCAGTATAAGGCTATTAACGATGTTCCGATCATTGCAGCCCAACCCGTAGGAGTGCTTGCTGACCCGATATTATTAGGTAACGCTGTTTTAAATATCGTTGAAAATGCCAAATACTGGGCAACGCGTAACAGCCGTCAAGAGCCGGGAGAGGTCCGGATTTTGGTCGCGGTCGTTGATGATATGGCGCTGGTCAAGGTCCGAGACAACGGGCCCGGTGTCTCGGATCACTTGCTTGTCATGGATGCGCTTATGCAGAGGCCTAAGCTTTTTAATTTGTCGGAAACCGATCGTGATGACGGGACGGGTTTGGGATTGAACGAGGCTTGGTATTCGTTGCGGGATATGGGGGGGGATGTCGGAATTTCCACCTCAACGGACCCGCAGGATTCCTGGACGGAATTCTCCGTGAGTGTTCGTCGCGTTGCTTCTGCCGAAAACAGAGTGTTTGCTGAGGCATCTTCTATTTTGGTTAACCTCTTTACCGGTAGGTTAGCCTGGTTCAATACGTGTATGAGGGTTGTTTTATTCCCTCTTACGGTATTGCATGAGTTGGGGCATGTGGTTGAGGCAAAGATCAAAAAAACGCCTCTTGTTGATTTCTCCTGGAAAAACTTCTGGAATGGTTCGGTCAGGATGGAGGTTGATCATAGCCTTAAGAACGGGTTTGATTATTTGCACATGCTTGGTGTTTTCTTGGTATTTGTCGCTGCTGTTATCGCAACAATGCTCTATGTACCGGTGTTCTTGTCGGTATGGACGCATTCATGGGCCAATGCGTTTGTGAGCGCGTATTTATTGGGAGCGCTGCTCTATGCGCCGCTTGAAATAGTCATATCAATGGCGCTTCATCGCGGGGATTGGTTTGAAGCTTATGCAAGCGGCAATATTATCCCTGGCGTTGAACTCTTGCGCCAGTGTCACATGATCGTTAGGGAAACAGCGACTATTGCCAGATCCATTGATCCTGCCTCGCTTCCGGGAGATGAAGAGAGGCAGTGGCTGGATGCATCCGTTATCGGAGGGCTGCACGATTGGTTTAAGGCCTTTTCATCGGCGTGGGAACTGATGACGCGGTCAATGGACCTCAAAAAAGGGATCGGTTTAAAACAAAGGACTATAGAAGTAGTTTCGCATGTAAGCGGTTTTGTTGACGCCAAGAGGCCGTTGTTCACGAATAAAAATAAGACGCTTTCGTTCCGTCAACGGTGCGCTCCGCAACACATAACGACGATACCATTCTTTCTTAATAGTATCCTGGAAAATCTTATCATGAACGCGTATAAATATACCGGCGACCGGAAAACATTACGCGGAGGCAAGGTTGAGGTCAGCATTACCGACGCGGAAAATGATGGCGTTATGCTTGAAGTAAGGGATAACGGAGTGGGGATCCCCCGGGAATTCCTTGATAGTGTTTTTGACGGCGTTATGGTGCCTGATGTTGAGGTTCCCGAAGGGACAAACCGGACCGGCAAAGGTTTACGCTTAGTCAAAAAATGGGCTATCGGCCTTGGCGGGGATATTACTTTGGAAAGCAGGGTATATCCGCATTTACGCCATGGATCGCTCTTTCGCGTATTCATTCCGGCAGAATCTCAGACGGAAAGAGGGGATTCAAATGCTTTGGTGACGGATGTAAGTCATTCGTTGCGCAATGTTTTTACCAACATTATTTCAACGCTTCTGTGTATTCTCGAAGATACGGAAGAGATCGAGTTGTTGCGCAAGCGGTATGTCGCCTTGGATGATGAATTGCAGACGCTCTTTAGGATGAATGGCGATGAGCGGCATATGCCATCAGCTCAGCACGCGGATCGCCATGCTCAGGGAACGCAAGGATCGGATGGATTTGTTTTTGCGCAATGGCATCGGCATCCTGCTTTAATAGCAAGCGGACGGTACGCAGTTGTGCGCGCGAGGGATCCCTTGGAGACTGCGGCGTTGAATGCGGCTTTGAACGAAGCCAAAGAAAAGATCCTGCAGGAAGGGTTTTTCCGGGAATCGGATTTTGACATAGACGTTCACGTGGTTGAGAATGCGTATAAGTCAGCTACGTTTACTGCCGCGACGCATAAAGCCCCTGCCCTTATTACCCTTGATTCCCGTTCATTTCTTGATAAAAATTTCCTTTTTATCGTCATCAAACATGAATTGACCGATCTGCGTATTAAACAACAGTTCCCTGATGTTTGCCCCGCGCTGAGGGAACTTTACAGCCTTATTTATGTTAATATCGCGGAATTCATGAAGATCCGTGATGCCGAACCTCAGCAGAGCCATGATTTAATTCGGACGTATGGCGCGGTCGCTCATTACCGTATTGGTTTATTCAGGAGATACGAATATCTTAACGATCATCCTGCGAAACAGGATCCTATGGAGATGCTCGTTGATATGATGTCTCTTCTTGCGGATGAAACGGCGTATTTCGCTCCGGTTCGTGAGAATATGCGGCAGCTTAATCCCGAGCTAACACCGGAATTACGTTTTCGCTATATTAGGATCTTACTTCGCACTTTACATCGCTCGATGCAGGAGTCAGAATTTCTCGTTAATACGGATCCCTGGATCCCTTTGCAGGGATTGCCGTCTGATAGAATTCCGGCATCCCTTACCGTATTCATTCCGTATGCTCGTTCCGTGAGTTTCCAGGAGGATAACGATACGATTTTTGCGCGGGTAAGGCTGGTTACTGATGAAGGGACTCGTTTTGCCTATCTCTATCTTGGAAGAAATGATAATACGGATGGGGTACTTGGATCGCGCGGCACAATATTCGGGATGACACTGAACCGTTGGCAGACGGTCAATCCGCGCATCTTTTGGCGTTTTCATGAGCCTGATGCCGATCTCTTCCGCCGTGATTTCTTTAGCCAGCCTGTTTCAAAGATGATCAAGGAAATGGAAGCATATAATCTTTCTCGCGGTAAGCGTAGTATTAAAAAAGAACTTCAGCGCCTTGCGAATGCGGTTTTTGCCCGATACGGCCTTCCTTCACGGCTCAGTCGGCACTCGTGGTATGATATATGCCGTATCGCGAAATCCCGCCGGGAACCGTATCCGCCCGAGTTCTTTATCCTCTCAAAAAGCTATATCGATAATTATTTTTCTTGGGTGATCCCGCTCTGTCTTCTTGGTGAAGTATCGGTGCGCGGAAGGAGAATTTCCGATATACGCATGTGGCCTTGTGTTGAAACCGCCTCCTGTGATGCCGCATTGGTACGATGGTTGCTTGAGCCTGCGGATGCTCAGGAACCTTTCCTGTATTCCAATGCCGACAAAATGTCCGTTACGGGTATCATTGCGCTTCTTGAACGGGAAAAACAGTCTGATGCCCGTTCGCAGCATCCCATAACAAGCATAAGCCAGCTTATCGGTGCCGTTTGGTTTTTTGGTGATCGGCATTCCCGCGCAGGATTCGTGCGTAATTTCACTGTTTTGTACCGGCTTGCCTTACGCGTATCGGGAAAAGGCGATCCGCTGTCGTATCTGAAGGCTTTATGGCTGCCTCTTGCCCGCGGCCTGGATGATGACGGCGATCCGGCCTGGACCATCCCGGCATCGTTCGTATCGTGTTTGCCGCGGGATGTGGTTAGATCGGCGCAAGCGCATGAATCAGTTTTGGGCGCGGGCTTCATGAATGAATTACGGGCGATACGCGTTCAGAAGACAGCGTTCTCTCTTCAGAACCATTATTTGAGAACAATTATCAATGTCGCGGGAAATGTCCATGCCCGGCGAGGAAGCGACGTTGAGCATGGTTATGTGACCGAACCAGGGATTTTTTATCCCGCTGATCTTTTTGAGTTGCGGCAATTGATGCTTGGAGAAGGTTTCGTACGCTATTTGCAGCCTGGCTCTACGATATACGAGTTCGGCAGCGGTGACGGACAGGTCAGTGTGCTGCTTGCTCTTTTGGGTTTCCGTGTTATTGCCGCTGAGTTTGATGCCGGGCTTGTTGCGGTGCATCGAGAACTTATACAAGAACTTCTTTTTGCCGGGGCTATATCTGCACGCGTTGCTTCCCGTATCACGATCATATGCGGGGACGCTTTTAAGATATATGGATCGTTCCAGAGTGATGTCGACGCCATTTTTTATTATGATTGCAGTTGTTTTGACAACGCGCGGATGGTTTCTTTCCTGGGCGCGTTAAAGAAAAATATTTTACTGTATTATGCGGCTCAGGATGACGGTAAATATTCCTATAGCCTTTCGAAATACCTGTCGAAAACGCACCGGTTGCTTTCTCGCCGTCAGGTATGGCGTTCGGGGATCCACGAATTCTGGCAGCCGTCTTCTTCTTGTTCCCCTTGCCGGCGGGCTGTATCCGAGGGTTTGATCAACGCGTCTGAGGCTGAAGGCACGGGTAAATCGAGGAGACCGAGGGATTTGGCAAACGCGCGCCGTTTTTACCGCTCTATTGCCGAGGCGGATCCGCGTGTTCAGGAACTGCTGAAGATCGATGATATAGAAGGAATGAATGCCCATATCGCAGACTTGCTGAACACGGAACTTCCTTTAATTCCTGATCCGGCTCGGGCGATACGACATATGGTCCGGGATATCGGAGTAGATGATGAGGCCAGCAGAATACTTTGCGTTGGAGCGCTTGGTTTAATAGCGAAATACGCGCCGCAGACATTCGCGCTCGTATGCTTGGGGCTTTCAGAGGGTATCGTTATCGGCAAAACAGAGCGCGCGTCGTATTACAAGAATCAGATGACTATGCGCCGGCCGCGTTTTCAGGAGCGAGGTTCTCTGGTGTGGGCTCAGCTGGGCAGGGATAATCAGGAGTGGCATCCGTGTGAAATTGCCGTTGATCGCCTGGCCTGCACTATCGTTCATGAAGCAATGCATGGCCTTTTGGATCTTTATGGCCGGCAGGTACATGATGAGCGTCTTTATTACGGCGCTATAGGAGAAGCGGTTTGTGTTAAATATAGCAGAGAGTATGCCCGCCGGTATGCGCGCAATTCAAGTATTATCGATAGAATGGAAGCTCTCTATCAGGAGGAGCCGTACAATGTGCGGCATTGGGGGAGATCTCAGTCTCATAAAGAAGCTCTGGCGGCAGGCAGAGGACCCAAGGCGTATGATGCGGATGATACCGGTATTGTATATCTGCCTGCAAGCACGCAGGGAGAGCTTGATGCAGATATCGCGCTGTTAAAGGAGGCACCGATCCTTAGATGGCTTCATCCCAATGCCTTCTTTTATTGCTGTGGGTTAGAAGAAAAAGTGCGATTCCGGTTGTCTGCGCACGATCAGCAGGATCCAGGTACTGATTATGAACTTTCATTGTTAGGCGAAGGCGGATACCCTATAGGACATGTTGTTATGGAGATCGATGATGCCTGGGCGCAATTGTGCGATGTGCGTATTTTTGACGAGGGTATGCGCGGTAAGGGGCTAGGATTCATTTTGGTTTCTGTTTCACTCGCATGGCTGGCGACGGCCGGTATTGATCTGGTGTGGGGTTGTATTGAAGCGGAAAACGAGCGATATCATGATGCCACACGACGTTTCTATGAACGGCTTGGGTTTAGCGTTGATTGGAGCAATGATTTTATCAGGATGGATATCGCCGGTTATACCCCGGGTTATTTTCTTTCTCGGCTGGTTTCTGAAGGTATGGTAGGACAGGGGCTATCGTATCCTGCGCGCATGCTTATTTCCGAAGAAGAGAGAATTGCGGCGCATTCCCCTGCTTTGCGCGCGCGGCTGCTGTCTTTTATCGATGAAGGCCTGCGCCAATTAGGGATCCCTTCCGATAGCATTGAGATCATCCTTGATGACCGCCGCGATAGATCGGTTGCCGAATATTCGTATCATCGCGTGGTTCATGTTGACTCAGGTCTTGGAGCGCGCGCGCCACCCGAGGACGATCACGATGCCTGCCGTAGATTTCAGGTCATTATCAATGAAATACTTCGCCACGATGTTTTAGGGCATGGGATCCGTTCGTATGATGAGTTGCAAGCCCGCCAGTTTTCCCGCGATTATCTCTTTCAGAACCCCGATGAACGCGCTGTTATTGATGATCAGCAGGGTAATTCCCATGATTTCGGATTTGTCCTCGACAATGATTTTTCCGCGTTCTTGCGCAGCAGCTTTCCTCAGATGGATCGGGCCGCTGATATCGGCCTGCTTGTAAGAAAGTTCGTTAACGGACAGATATCTTTACAAGAACTTGAAGACGGCGTTGGCGGCCGGAACCGGCTGAGCGCGGAAGTAAAAAGCCGCGCGGTAATTCATACCCGCGACGGCCTGGTATTGAAAATATACCTGACGCCTGAAGGGCGTTGTCTCTATCAGGCAGAACGCGAATTTTTTGAATTCCGCAATCCTACCTTGTATCCGCGGTTATTCTGGCACGACGATGAATTGCAGGCTTTTGTTATCGAGAATGTCAAAGACCTGGGGTTAGTTGAGTTGTTTTCTTTTATGCAGCAAGATGGCGTCGGGCTTGAAGCCTTGCGGCACAGTTTTGCCGCTTTGGGGAAAAGTCTGGCTGCTATGCACGGATCATCGGTCAGCGAAGGGTTGATCAGCGCGGCGGATATCAATGTGCTGCATAACCATGTCCGGCAGGCATGCGGGAATTTACGCGGGAGAGGATATACCGAAGTCCCGGCTGATGATTGGCTTCAGGATTTCTTCGGGAGGGATCAACGCGCGGTCTTAGGGGAAGAGCGTGTTTTTACGCACGGAGATCCGTTAGCGTGGAATGTTTTTGTTGATCCTATGTCCGGCGACGTCGGTGCCTGGATAGATGCCGAAGAAAGCGGTTTTGATTCAAGCGCCAAAGAGATCGCCAACGCTATTCTTGGGATCATAGATGCCAGAAAGAATAACCCGATGATCGCTGTTTGGGTGTTTGAGATCATCAGGGCTTTTGTCGAAGGATATGGATCTGCTGTTTATAATGGAGCGTCTGAATCTGATTGCGCGGTTTTTGGCGGAGGTGTTTTTTCATCAAGGGTCCGTTTTTATATGGTGACCCAGCTTTTGCATGGAGCTTGGCTTTGCCAGGAAAAATGGGGAGTACCTGTTTGGGTCCAGATGCGCATTGAGTTGGCATTGCGATTAGCCGCGCTTGATACGATGACTTTAGAAAGCCTGCAGGAAGCGGTCAATGAGGGGCTTTTTGAAAGTCATATCGCCTGGGCGGGTAATTTTGACGTGGTTGCTCCCGGCTTACAGGGGCCTGCTTCGGGAAAAACATTGCATATGGCTGATGATGATGTCGCAGAATGCTGGATGCAGGTGTTTATACCGGAGAAGGTCCATGATACGCTTATCGGCGCGGGCATCGGCGCTGCGTTACGTTGGACCGATGAAGCAACGTCCTGTCAATGGTTAAGCTGTCCTGTTGAATTCTGGGGATTGGTCGGCAATAATTTTCATTTTAAAGCAAGGATATCCGCGCCTGCTCCGGGTAGATACAGGGTTAATCCTGTTTTCCGCGTTTCGGAAAACTCCGCGTGGGTTGATGCCGCGTATCAGGGGGAACCCCTTACGATCGAAGTCTTTAGCCGTTCTTCAAGGGCTGTTCCGGTTTCTCGCAGTTTGCGCGCCGCTGTATTCGGCGATCCGCACGGAGAACTTGACGGGCTGCGCCTGGGGATGGAGCGGCTCAATATCATTCAATGCGGCCAAACGCCCGAAGAGGATTTTTGGTTGATGGATGACGTTATCGTTGCTATTACCGGTGATGCGGCTGATCGGGGCCAGCAGCAGGCTCAATTGTATCGTTGGTATAAACAGATGCGGCAACTCGCGCTCAACAGACATAGTCAGTTACGCATGCTTTTGGGTAATCATGAGTTGCTTCATCTTCAAGGGGTTCCCGAAGATCGCGCGTTGGAAACAGAGTTTTCTGATTTTCCTGAGATGCTCAGGCAGGATATTCTCAGTCATGAGCTTGAAGCCGCGATATATCTGGAAGGCAGGATACTGGTGCATGGCGCTCTTTTACCGCATATCATTGCTGATCTTGTTCGCGCGGATAGCCGGTATCTTGGTTTTGTCCGGCAACACCTTAAGAAGGGATCGCTTTCCGATGAAGAGATAACCGCGGTTGTTGTGGCGTTCCCGTCGGTGTTCCGCTTGAACACTCTTTCCGACCGGCTGAATCGCCGGTTAGTTGCTGCTGCTGAAGCATCGCGTTTTGATCCCGAATACGACATTATTTTCGCCCGCGGCAATACGCATTTCGACGTGGGCGCCTACGGTAAAGAAGGGTATAGGCCGGGCGGGCTCTTTTGGGGAGATTTTACGAATGAACTTTCCCAGTTACCTTCTGAATTAATCGTGCCGCAGATCGTCGGCCATCGGGAAGGGCCGGGAATTCAGGCGACGCCGTGTGAGCAAGCTTTGGATGTCAATGTGGTATTACGTCAGCCGTTCGGCAGGAACGCGGGCGCGTTGATCCACGACGGAAATCACTGGACCGCGGTTTATTTTGACGGCAGGCCGAACCAGGTTTTTGCAAGAGGGCGTTTATCCGGTTTGATGCCTCAAGGCGCTACCGGTACCTATACGCGTGATGATATCGAGGAGATACTTGCGCGCGCTCACGAAGAGCATAGGATCAGCTATCCCTGTGTCCTGCTGCGCGTCCGCATAGGTATCGCATCCGTCATTTCTTGTTTTTATCTTGCGTATTTACGCGCGCGCGGATCAATACAAATTCCTCCACGGATGAAAGGGGCTCGTATCATTGATACCGATGCGGTTACGTTTGGGGCATGGCTTACCGATGAGGGGGTACTTTTTATTGAACGCCCATTGCTTTCGTATCCGCTTCATCATATTATTTCCCACGAAAGGATAGAAAAAACAACCGACCATGATAGAGCGCAACAATTGTCAGCTGTTATCACGGAAGAAGCGGGGCATGCTTATGTGCCTGAAGTATTGTCGGACGTTGCGCCGATACAGCCTGCTGAGGAGGATGCTCCGGTTATTGTAAACGCGGAGGCTCAAGAGGATGCGGGTGATCGCGCCGGTGGGCATCGTTATTATTTGCTCCATAAACCCAAAGGTGTTCTCTCAACGAGAGAAGATCGTCGGACAGCAAAACCGCGACGAACGATTTATGATATTCTTCAGGAAGCCGGCATTGATAGAGAAGGCTTGTATCCTATTGGTAGGCTCGATTATGACGTGAGCGGCGTCATGATCCTAACGGATGATGCGGCACTTCTTGGTAACCTTATCTTGCCGGAGGGGCATGTTGAGAAACATTATCGAGTTGTGGTGCACGGCACGTTGACTGATGAAGAAAGGACCCGTCTTGAGTCAGGGATCGAGATCAAGACGAAACGCGGCAAGGAACACATGCGTTATCAAGCGCATGCTTCGCGTGTTTTTGTTGAAGAAGAAGGCGCTGCCGAGTTTGATGAGCCGGTAACGGTGATACATCTTTATATCAGGGAAGGGAAATACCATCAGGTTAAGGAGATGATGGCTGCGTGCGGGCATCCGCGCGTTATTGATCTGCATCGCGTTGCCATAGGGCCGATCACGGTTGAAGATGTAGCGTGCGGTAATGTGCGCATGCTTAACGACAATGAATTAGAGTCGATCCTCCAATGTCAGGCTCAAGCGGAAGAACGGCTTGAGGCTTTGGCAGCAAGCGATATGCCTACGGCTTTGCGGCAATATTTGGGGCTTCAGCATAATGATTCTCCGGCAGTGCGACAATTTGCCGCTGATACGATCGAAGTATTGGCGCAGCGCCAACCTCGGCAGGCAGTGCGTACCTTAAGCGGTATGCTGCGTTTAGGCGATGACGAGATCAATCGGTTTGTGCGGCCGTTCCTTGTTGCATTCTCCTTTACCCAGATGCAGGAGGTGATCCATAACCTTTCGTTGGCGTTGAATGACCGGGACGAAAATTTCGCGCTCGGCGTAATTGCTCCTATCTTGCAAGAAATATTAGCCGGTCCGCTTGGGCTTCAAGCGCAGATGGTTTTTGCTCAGACACGTCGTGATTATTTAGTGCCGCGGCAGTCTATGTCGGTTGCCTTGCAGCGTTCATATTCGCTCCTGGGTGATGATTCTTTACGTGTTGGTGGCGCCGCTGGTCGCAGGGATGCTCCCTCAAGTGTAGAAAATGTCCCGCAGAATAAAGAGAGGAAGAGCGGTTCTTATCGGCAATCGTCACAAGCGGCAAGCGGGCATGTCCCTGGGCAACAACCGCATGATCCCCTTGCAGTGATCCGTAGATTATCTTCGAATATCTTCGAAATTTTACAGCAAACAGAGGTAAATGATGATCCGGTGGATGTTACATGTTCTTCTATTACGGTTAATACCTGTACTGCTGATATTCAAAAGGCCAGGAGCGAGAGGGAAATTATTGCAGCTTTAACGTGCGCGCTTCCTCACAGGGATAGGGTCGATCCCAGTATTTGGGAGTATTTGATAGAAGAAACGGCGACAGTCTTAAGAAGTATGAAGTTTGCCAAAGGACCCTCTGATCCGCATCGTGCCAAGAACCATCGCAGTACCGTTACAGCCGATCAAATACGCGATGATATTGTAAAAGCCCACGCGCATGTTGATAAAAACGGATATGTGAGGACAGCGCTTAACGAAGCGATTCGTTTAACGGCTCCTCTTGATCAGACCGTTGCAGCGACATTGGAGAGGATACGGGATACGATTGAGATACGCGCCGGTCCGTTTGAGCATATTTGGGCTACCGTTCGTTTTGGGCTTCTTTTCCTCGACCAAACACTTCTTGATAATCCGCGTAACTACACCGAATTGATCATTACCCTTATCCATGAGGCCGGAGTTATATCGTATCCTGATCGTCTTGACAGCGAAAACGAAGAGTTTGCCATCGAAGCGGTATTCGGTAAGCTGGATGTTCCCATGAGCGCGGCCGTTTCTTTGGATGCTGCGTCTGCGGCGCGCGGTATTACCGATATTACCGGGCTTTTCAAGATATTTAACGGCCCTTCGAGTTCGCATACCGCCGGTGCCAATAGGATCGGATTTGCCGCGCGGGAGATTATCGCCGATAATCAGGAATCATTGGGAGAGATCACGCGTATTGAGATTACCGTGTATACATCTTTTGCGACTACCGGACGCGGGCATCAGACCGATAAGGCGCTTATCGCGGGGATATGCGGGATCCCGATGGATTCTGCCGCATTGAAGGATGCTATGGAGTATGCGCGTATGGAGCGTCTTCAGCAAAGAAAGGGGCAGTTAGATAGGTACGAAGGTCAATGCACTATCGGGACATCCGAAAATGTAAAGCTGATATTTGATAGTGACATAAGAACGGAGCAGCGGCATCCTAATACCGCCATTCTTATTGCGTATGGATCAAGCGGCCACAAGGTTAGGGTTATCGGCGAATCTATCGGCGCCGGTGAAATAACGCTTCGCGCAGCGGTCTTAGATAGGCATGATCAAATACTCAACACTATTGCGATCGGGCGTATTCCTCAATCAGTGAGCTTATCGAGTAATCTTCGTCATGAGTTCCGTAATGCATCCGATCTTTTCCGGGCAGCGTCTTGTTATGGTAAAGATATTTGCGAGTTCCTGATCGATCAGGAATGCAGGGTTTTGGGTGTTGACAGGGGTACTTTGTTCGAGCGTGAAGCGCGAAAGTTGTCGGTTATGTTCGATAGTGTTGAGCGGGGGATTGCTTCGCAGGAAAGCACGTTAGACGGTAATTATAACGGGGTAGCCCATAGGCTTGAGCAATACTTTGTTTCCGGAAAGTCGCCTCTTCCGTATGATTGGTATTCGCGTGCGTGTGTGTATGCGATCGCCGTTGCCGAAGAGAATGCGCGCGGGCATTTGATCGTGGGAGCTCACACCGGCGGATCGTGCGGTGTCGTCCCTGCGACGTTTTATAGTTACCGCACAGTTATGGA
>CAZJJL010000007.1:0-4199 GCA_964546325.1 uncultured Planctomycetales bacterium
TGTATAGATTCAAATAAAGCATTCCGATATTCGCAGCTTCTACAAAGATAGTTGTGTTACTTTGAGAATAACTCCATTTTCTCACTCCAGTAACTGCATCATAAACAAAAAGAGAGTCTTGTCCAGAGAAATACACAAGTCCCTTTGAATTAACGAGCGAATTGCTCAAAGTAATATCTAATCCATTTGTTCTCCATTTTTCTACCCCAGTAGTTAAATCATGCATTGAAAAATAGCCTTTTTCGTCAAGAACATTACACAAACCATCAATAATTGAAAGCTGTTTTACATAATTACACCCTTTTTGCCATTTAAGTACACCTGTCTTTGCATCAAAAGCTAACACATCAATATGAGAATCGGGCTTTCTTGCAGTAACATAAATTACTCCATTAGAAACAACAACATCAGGCTGAAAACCTTGATATCCCGCAACCTTACTTATCTTTAACTTTAAACCTCCCGTCGCAGCATCTAATACAATTATTTTACTAACTAAAGATTCGTAGCCAACCGTGTAAATCAATCCATCACTTAGTGCAGACACACCAACATAATGCTCCCCAGAAACTTCTCTTCCCCACCTTAAATTGCCATTACTTAAATCAAGCGCATAAAATTTATTGTGAACATTTGAATTAGAGTCGGTGTATTCTCCGCCAAAAAATACGACGCCGTTATAAATAATCAAAGACGTACCTTCCGTATTAACACCCAAAACCTTCCAAAGCAAATTTCCTGTGGAAGTATCCAACGCATAAATACCGGATTCTCCATTAATACTATTCCCTCCGCCAAAAACGATTGTATTCCCGCTTACCACAGGACGGGACCCGGTATTCAGCCAATATTCTTTCTTCCATTTTAAAACTCCTGTTGAAGCATTAATTGCCAATAAGCGTTCAGCTGAAAAAGTTGAACTGGTCGTTTCCGCTGTCGTACAATAGATCGTCCCGTTTGATTCAACAACGTTATTTATAGATTTCGCGCTTAAATAAGACCATTTCACGCTTAAAGGCATAGCAGCTGGCCCATTAGGATAATTTCCGGTTCTCCCCAAATCGTATCTCCACATCCCACCAGTTGAAGAATTATCGTTATACGTAAAGGCTTCGGCATTACTCTCCTTCAATGAAACTACAACCGAAATAGGAGCGGCTGTCCCCGTTAAGCCATGAGGTACATACACAACGATCTGGCCGTTCTTCCAACTTCCATATTGAGTTGCTTTGACTGTTCCAAACTTAACGTAACTTGAACCTTGCGTACTGCCAAAACCATAGCCTTTAATAGTCACGACAGTATTCACGCCTCCGGAAACAGGATCTAATCCGGTAATAGCCGGTGATGTAATGACCCGAATCGAATAATCGGAAGACGATTTTACCGCTCCGAAAACACCCAAATGCATTAATCCCGGTTTTGGCAAAGCGAAATAAATATTGTCATCATTAATCCCTGCAACGGTTGAACTACCCACCAAAGAGAAATCTGTAGTCAAAAGGTAGGCATTGGCATCCCCCGCAGCAGTCTTTAAACAGACTCGGTAACCCGTGTAAGCAGCAGCCTTAAATGTATACCAATGAGTCTGCAGATACGGGACTCTACCGCTTGAGGCAGAGGCATCAACCACAAGCGGTGTTTCCTGATCCGCAAACACGGAAGTACCACAAAAAAACAATACAGCCACGCTTAAAACAAAATATCCGAGCTTTCTCATGTATCCCTCCTCCTTGCTACAATAAACACTCATTCAACGTTTTTGCCCTTTAGCCTTGTATCGCCAATACAACATAAGCCCAACGATAAGGATTACAAATGTTACGCTATTGGCCAAAATTATAACGAAGTTCTTCAGATGTATACCGTAAAGAAGCCACAAAAATATACCGATAGAAAATTGCACAAGCGCTAATAAGCTGATATCCCCGACTGACTTCGTTCGATATATCTTGATCACCTGCGGTAAAAAACCGAACATTGTTAAAAACGCTGCCGCTAACCCAACGATTTCCCAAAACATAGGCATCCTTTCTCAATTGCTTCAATTTATAATAATAACTCTTCTTGAGTCATTATTTGGCCTAAAAGTTCCTTGCTCTAACCCGGTATAGCTCAAATTAAATCCTTACCTTCTCCCGTAAATTAATCTCTATGTCTTCAGCCTCCTTAAAAAGATCTTATTTAACAATAGCAACAAAGCGCCAACTATACTAATTGGAGCATGGAAAGAAGTTGTCATCATAAAAAATGGGGAATCGGTATGCATCCAAAAACCATTAATAACCAGAAACTTAACCCAAAAAAAATATAGAAAGTAATTCAAAAAGAGAAATATTTAGTTAGTTACCATTACCGATCTTCGCTTAAAACAATAGTTTAAAGAAAACAGGATAACGGATAAACCAAAATATTTCATATAATAGAAATTATCGAAAATCCTTCATAATAACACAAGATAAATACCTGCACTGATTTGTAAAATGGCTAGGAAAATTCTCATCTTCCTTCTTCCTTTGAGCGAATAATTTGGTAGGAAAAAAACAGTATGAATAACAGACCTATAATAAGATTATACCCGATCAACATCAAATTAAACTGCCTATACGCTTCGCCCTCATAAATCCCCACATTAAGCAAAAAAAACAAGGGGCGATACAAAAAAACTGAAATGAATAGATATCTAATTAATTTCAAGCCAGTCTTACGCGTGAATTTAAACGATTTAATAGTTAAATAAAAAAGACAACAATACAAATAAATGCCAAATATTAAAAGAATATACGAAACGCCAGAAATTACGTTACTATAGACACTCCATTTTTTCATTATCTCTATTGCCATGGTGTTCCTAAACGACCAAATGAATGATAAACAACCCCATAAATTTAAAAGAACATCAAAAATAAACAGAATTGTAAAGAATTTTAAAAAAAATCTCCAAATCATATAATTACCTCCTATTAACAGGAAAATCATCAGGTATAGGAATACCAGCTTTTTCTAGAATTGCATTCCTCCAATTATAACAATTACGAATATAAAAATTATATAACCTCCAGTTATATCTGTTTTTCAACAATAGCTCAAAAACCGTGGCTACCTTTTGTGGATCCTGAGAAACAGTAACAAAATTAGCAGTGCTTTGGGACTCATTATGAACTCTTCCAGGGACAGAAGCCTTGTAAGCAATTGTAAAATATCTCCAAAAAGAACTTGTCTCAAATCCCCTCATTACAGTTTGGCCTTCATGTGTTACACTAATAAAGGTATGCAAAATTACATAACCATTTAAATCAGCTATCTGCTTATAACCTACCTTAACACACCAACCCCACGGATCCACAAAATTCACAGGATCATTCAAGACATATCCGTACAAATTCAGGCCGCCACGAATTCCAATAGGATCCCGCGTAATAAACCTACCTATACGCGCGTCATAGTACCGGTTACGGTAATAATATAACCCTGTCTCTTCATCGAATTGCCTGCCGGTAAATTGCCAGGAATTAGGCGTTGTGCCGATCTGTTTTCTGATCAAACCGAACGCCTTATACACGGTTGTATTCAACCTGAAACACCTGGCGTCAGTTAACCCGACAACGCTCCCCAACCCGTCACTATGATAACACACGCCCTTGGAATCAGAAATGATTTCATCAACCCGAGGACCATGCAAATAATATACGGCTTGAGAACCTGTTTTTTCCGCTACAAGCTCATCCTCATCATAATAGTATTTTGTCGTAACTCCATTGACGGTTTTAGATAACCTTCTGCCAAAAGCATCATAAACATAACTCACAACCTTGCCGGGAGCCGAATAACTTACCAAGCGATCCTCATAGTCGTAAGCAAAATATTCCGATACTGTGCCGGCCTTGCGTTTAATAAGGTTCCCATTCTTATCATACGTACATGCCACCTCACCTGAAAGCCTGAGCTGGTTCAACCCATTGAACCGGTTCGCCGTCAATACTCCGTCATCATTAAGCGACAAACGGTTTCCCATTTTATCATATGAAAATAGCACCGATACATTTTTCCCCGCAACTTTACCCGTCTCTGCTACAAGCTGGCCTGTTTTATCATATGAATAACTCAAACCCGAAGACCCCATGCTCATAACGGTTCGCCGCGACGCTTTATCATATGCATACCCGGATTTTGAGATCACCGAATTCGATCTATCTTTA
>CAZJJL010000007.1:4209-12985 GCA_964546325.1 uncultured Planctomycetales bacterium
TTAATAAGATACGTAAGCCTTCCGGCAGCATCATAGGAGTAATCCGTTGTGGCCGCATTCGGATATATAAGCTGAGTTCTTTGGGAAAGAGCGTCATAAGTAAACAGCGACAGTTTTCCGTCAGGTTGTCTGATCCCTGATAATCGATCAAGCGCGTCATACTCATAGGTAAGGCTACCATAGCCACTCATTGACATAACAACGCGATTCCCGTTCTTATCGTATGCATATGTGCAGGAGAACGCGTCAGGATATTTATAACTTTTTCTCCTATTAGCCGCGTCATACGTCATCTTTACGATACCGGTAGCATCCTGAACTTGCACCACATTCCCGACACCATCATACGTATATGTAACAGTTTTAGAATCGGGATAACGAACTCTACTCAAACGATTCAATACGTCATATTCATAGGAAGTAGTTTTACCGTTAGCATCCGTACGCGCGATCAAATTTCCTTGTGCATCATAAGAATACTGGTACTCCCTACCAGAAACATCCGTTTCCTTTTTAAGCCGATCCATTGCGTCATAGGTATATGTTGTATTCACACGGTTCGCGTTTACAAAAGTAATCATATTCGCCTTATTAGTATGCATTTGATTGACAGTATCCCATGTGAACGTTGATACGCGCCCTAACGCGTCAGTCACAGTTAATAGATTCCCAAAACAATCATACGTATATGAGACAGTGTTACCCAAAGCATCGTGGCGTACTAATAATCGATCGAGACTTGAATACGTATTAGTCGTACTATTGCCAAGGGGATCTTTTATCGAAAGTACGTTACCGTTCTTATCATACGTGTATCGAGTTATTTTTCCAAGCGCGTTGGTGACAGAAACAAGCCTTCCGAGGATATCATAGCTGAATTTCGTTATTCCTCCCGCCGCATCCTTTTGCGAAACTAAATTTCCGTATGAATCATACGAAAAAAGAGCCGACCGGCCAAGGGGATCGGTCACCATAAGTACCTGCCCATGCGAATTGTAGGTATACGTAGTCGCAGCGCCTTCCGCATCGACCGACTGAAGCAGGTTACCTTTTGAATCATACGAATAGCTCCTCACGCGCCCTTTCTCGTCGATAATTGTCGTGGGCATATTGTATACCGGTTCGAACGCCGCTCTCGCAACTAAATTTAACGCGTTCGTTACCCGCACGGGATTACCATACGTATCATACACGACATACCTCTTGTTATTCTTCTTATCGTATTGGACAACGGGATTGCCATCAACATCCAAGGTCCAGCGCTCCATATGATGCAACGGATCCGTGATAGATTTTAAAAACAAGGAGCGGTCAAAGTTATACTTGGTGACCTCACCGCGGCTGTTAATAACGTGAACCGTATCCCAAAGGTAATCAAACGTAGTAATATTTCCCAACGGATCCTGCTGCGTAACGACTCTATCATTGTACGAATACGCGTATTGATAGGTATTCCCTTCCGGATCTATGAGCTGTATTAAATTATGCGTTGTAGGGTCATATCCATACTGCGTTACATTGCCGTTCCTATCTATTACTTTGATCAATCTCCCCCCGGAGTCGTAATAATAGCGTATTATATTCCCCTGTGGATCGGCGGCTGAGGCAACCATCTTATGAGAACCTATCGTCAATACTACCGACCTGCCAGAAGGTTCCGTGATTTTCGTAAGAAAGATCTTAGCATTAATCGTTGTATACGTGAAAACGGTGCGGTTTGCGTTGCGGTCTTCAATATAGAGTAAACGGCCTGCGGTATTAAAACGATAGTGGACACCGGACTTATTCTTTAAACTAAACCCCGAAGAATCTTTTTTTAACGTAGTGTAATAATTTACAGGATACGATGTATATGTGCCATCCCCCTTCGGGACATATGTTTCCTTATGGTTATTTTCCCTAAAGAGGGTGACATGGTTTGGATATTCTTTTATCCTCAGTGAATACGCGTGAGACCATCCGTACCCAAAAATAAAATCATTATCATCTACAGAAAAGTCCCAACTCAATACTTTACTGCCAGAGGAGATCCTTACATTATCAAAATGGGCGTGAGAGAAATACGACTCGAGCGCAACTCGACCTGAAGAAAGCAGCGGAGATGGATCCGTAAAATCAATGTGGAGGGCACCATCTACATACACTTTGATCCGAGCGCCTTTGGCATCAATCTTCACACGGTGCTTACGGGAAGGATCAATTCCCGCGCTTTTGTTTATTAAAAAGTATTGTGAACCGTTCTGCCATTTAGAAAGTTCCACATTTCCGTTTTTATGGAGAAGGAAATAATAACAATTTAGCGCTTTACGCGGATCAGATGGATTCTCGGCATAACGAATATTGACCCATGCGGTTTCCCAAGAATTTTGGCCTGACTGCAGGGTTTGCATATCAAGCTCCAAAATCAAATCCGCAAATTTCTCATCGGTAGTTGACCGATTCCCCTGTCCGGAGTATTCTCCTCCTTCAATACTCCAAGAACCAGCTCCCGGTTCCGGCGTCCAGCCCCAGACTTCCGAAACAATTTGGGCATTATAGGTCCTTGCGAGCTTTAACGGCAAACCCCTCGTAGGGATAACAAAATCAACAACGTCCAGAAACATATTACCATTTGCGATAACGACCGGTTCCTTAGTGCTCGGAGAAGACGGGCTCGCACTCGAAAGAGAACCGGCATGCTGCGGGCCATCCCCCCACGTTAACCTACCTGCGCCTTGAGCGCCTGAATAAACTATGCCGCCACCACTACAATTCTTACAATCCTGAGCACCCATGATCGCACAAAGTTTATTTTGCGGAATGGATGTAAGCGAAAGATCGTCTAAAGGTATCACCCCTTTACTCACTAAAAGAGCAGCACCATCGCAATACCTTTTGAATTCATCTACACTAAGGGTTATTTCCGGAAACTGCAAACCAGGAATATAAACACGAACACCGCTAGATGAAATAGTTCTTACCAACGCAAAATGCCGATTCCCTGTTATATTAACGATTATTTGAGCTTTTCCTTGAACTTTCTGTAAGTCTGACAATCTGGCTTCTATAGCATACGTTCTAAACCCTGCACGCTGAGCAGACTCTTTAATCTCAAGAAACGTATTAAACCCTTTTCTCTTGGCGGCTTGAACACGCAAAACAGACAGGGCATTCTCCACATCTTTTTCGATGGGATTATATTGCAGAAAAGCCTGCTTTAATACCGCAAGCCCACAATAAGATTCTGGATTAAGTAAATCATTAGAGAATGATTTGGAAGGAAAAAGAAATGCAATGCACAAAAAAAGGGAAACGCGTAAATACATCCAGACCCTACCTCTCTGTGGCAGATGTATTGCGCTCTTCCCCTAAGAACGCTTACTTCTTATAATTACTTACATAGTATACGCAATTACGTATACAGATACAATGACTTTTTTCGTGAAAATACGGGTATTATTCTACTTCTTCCTAAAACAAATCTTCTTTTCTTTCCCCTGCAAAAGACGGGAGATATTCGCTTTATGACGCACGATAATGAAGACGGATAGAACAATGCTCGTGCCGATCAAAAGCGGTGAGAGTTTAAGAAAAACGGCAGCTAGAGGAAGTACGATTGCAGAAATGATCGAAGCAAGAGAAACAATACGGACAATAGAGAAAATAAGCGCCCATGCGCCGATAGACAATCCAAGTGCAGCGCCTAAACCGCTTACTTTAGTTGCTAGCCCTATCAATACACCCAGCGACGTAGCCATGCCTTTGCCGCCTTTAAAATTCAAAAAGATGGTCCAGTTATGCCCGACAATGCACATCACGGCAATAAGTATTCGCAGCTGTTCATCATTCAGTGAACCGGAAGTCTTTACGGAGAGTATGTCACCTAAGAAAATAACCGGGAGGAGTCCTTTCAGGATATCTATGACTAAAACCGCAATGCCTGCTCTCTTGCCCAACACGCGTAACGCATTGGTCGCGCCAACATTGCCGGAACCGTGTTTACGGATATCGATCCCCTGCGCGCGGCCGAATATATATGCCGTCGGGATAGACCCTATAAGATAACTAATGATGATTGCGGCTGCTATCCAAAGCATAGAGTGTTTTAAAACCTCTCATGACATAATCCGCGCCTGAAACGATCGTAAAGATAGCCGCCAACCACCAAAATATAAATGAAACAGTAAGCTGCAGCAAAACGGAGATCACCGCCAGCATCTGGAATGTGGTGGTAAGCTTTCCCCAGCGCGTGGGAGCGATATTAATGTTCTGCTTAAGCATATAAATAACCAGTGTCCCGATAAGGATCAACGCGTCGCGACTGATCACAATAAGGATCACCCACAGAGGGAATTTTATGCCTAAGGGGAAATCTTTGATGATATATAAACAAATGAAAGCACTGACCAAAAGCAACTTATCGCCGAGAGGATCAAGCACCATGCCTGCCTTAGAGACAAGCTTGGCCTTGCGGGCAATATATCCGTCTACTGCGTCGGAGATCACCCCTAAAATAAAAATACCAAGTGCCACAAAACGCAAGTGGTCGCGGCTTGGATCATAATACAGAAGACATCCGATGAAAAACGGAACGCTGAGGATCCGAAAGGTAGATATCTTATTTGCGAAGTTCATTGAATTATTCTGATCCGGTTCAGAGGCCAATAAATAACGATCGCCTTACCCAAAAGATTCTTATGGGGAACGAATCCCCAGTACCGGCTGTCCTGCGATGAAGCGGAATTATCGCCGAGCATAAAGTAGGAATCTGCCGGCACCGTGATACTTTGCCCTTCCTGCCCGAACTCTCCCCGATTATAATAAAATCTTTTACTGAACGAATCTTCGGCAATAGGCTTGCCATTAACAAAGATAACGCCGTCTTTGATCTCGATCGAATCACCCGGCAGCCCTACCAAACGCTTGATGAAATCTTTCTGGGGATTTTCCGGATAGATGAAAACGACCACATCACCGCGTTTTGGGTCGCGCACTTTCGGCAGACGCCAGTCCGTAAACGGTATTTTCGCTCCATAGAGGAATTTATTGACAAGGATAATATCCCCCTCGATAAGCGTCATGCGCATCGAGCCGGTAGGGATCTTGAATGCCTGGACCACAAAAGTGCGGATGACCATCGCCAGGAAAACAGCGACGACAATGGATTCGATCCATTCGCGGATGACCGCTTTTTTACGCTGATTCCTTTTCTTCTGTTCTTCCGTCATATTTTTAAAACCTCCAAGAATGCCTCTTGAGGGATCTCTACTTTGCCGAACTGCTTAAGCCGTTTCTTCCCCTGTTTCTGCTGATCCCAAAGTTTCCTCTTACGGGTGATATCGCCGCCGTAACATTTTGCGGTAACCGCTTTACCGACGGGCTTTACTTTTTCCGAAGCAAGTATCTGACTTCCCACCGCAGCTTGAATAGAAACCTCAAAAAGCTGCCGGGGGATGAGTTCCCGGAGTTTTTGCACCAGCGAATGCGCTTTACTCATCGCCTTCTCTCTGCACATAAGCGAAGAGAATGCGTCGCAGATCTGGGAATTGATCAATATGTCAAGCTTCACCAGCTTTGTCGGCAGATAATCCTTGAACTCATAGTCTAGCGAACCGTAGCCGCGCGTCAAGGATTTTATTTTATCATAGAAATCTACGATGATCTCGGAAAGGGGAATATCGAAAACAAGCTTTACCCTATCCTCAGTCAAATATTCGTTTGAGACGAACGTTCCTCTGCGCGTCTTTACAAAATCGCATACCCCCTCGATAGAATCAACGGGAATGATCATGAGGAGCGACGCAAACGGTTCTTGGGACTCTTCAATACTGCCCGGGTCAGGCAACTGATTCGGCGTATGCACTTCCGTAAGTTCACCGTTGCGTGTGCGAACACGATACACGACATTGGGCACGGTCAAGATCAAGTTCAGGTCGAATTCGCGCTCTAAGCGCTCCTGAACGATCTCCATATGAAGCAAACCAAGGAACCCGCAGCGAAACCCCGAACCGAATGACTGCGAATTCTCGTTCTCATAGACAAACGAAGCGTCGGATAACTTCAACTTATCGATCGCATCCCGCAAATACGGAAAGTCGCTGGGATTGACCGGAAAGATCCCGCAAAAAACCAGCGGTTTTAATTGGCGATAACCGGGTAAAGCTTCCGAACAGGGATTTTTGTTATTGGTAACGGTATCACCGACCACAATTTCCCGCGCGTCGCGGATGTTGGCCGTAAAATAGCCGACCTCACCGCATGTCAATGAATTGGCTTTTGTGTACTGAAGATTCTTGAACACACCAAGCTCTTCGATCTTATACACCGCTCCCGAATGAAGCATCTTAAGAGGCGTATTCACGTCGATACTGCAGTCAGCGATCTTTACAAAGACAACGACCCCTTTATACGGGTCAAACCGACAGTCAAAAACCAGGGATTTAAGCGTCGCGTCAGGATCTCCGCTCGGCGGAGGAACTACCTCAACGATCCTTTCGAGTATCTCATCAACCCCTGTCCCTTCTTTAGCGGAAGCCTTAATAATATCCGCCTCATCGAATCCAAGCACAAGCTGGATCTGCTCTAATACCCGGGGAATATCAACCGATGTCAGATCAATCTTATTAATAACAGGGATAACGGTAAGTTTATTGTCTTTTGCTAGATGGTAATTGGCTACTGTTTGTGCCTCAATACCTTGACCGGCATCGATCAACAGCAACGCACCCTCACACGCAGCCAATGACTTTGAAACTTCATAGGTAAAATCAACATGCCCCGGGGTATCGATAAGATTAAAAACATATTCTTTCCCGGTCTTTTTCGAACGGTAATCAAGCCGCACCATAGATGCTTTAATGGTGATCCCGCGCTCCTTTTCAAGGTCCATATCGTCCAAAAGCTGGTCCCCCTTATGCCTGCGGTCGATTGCGCCCGTTACCTCAAGGATACGGTCCGCTAACGTTGATTTACCGTGATCGATATGCGCGATGATACTAAAATTCCTGATGAGTAATTTATCCATGTCGGGGAAGAATATAGGTGAGTATTTTTTCAACAACCTGATCGATGGTAAGGGGCGTTGTATCTATGTAGACGGCATCATCTGCCTTCTTAAGAGGCGCGTGCTCACGCGTCGAATCTATGGTGTCGCGGTTCTTAACGTCACGTTCAATGGCATCCAGCGTAACGTCTTTACCGAGCGCTTTTAGTTCAATGAATCTGCGTTTGGCGCGCTCCCGGAAATCCGCATCAAGATAGAACTTTTTATCCGCTTGCGGAAAAACAACGGTACCGATATCCCTGCCGTCAAGCACCGCATCACGCTGCGCGCCGAGACTGCGCTGAAGTTCCACCAGGATCTGGCGGACCTCTTTTATCTTTGCGATATCGGAAACATGGGACGTAACCCTTGTCTCTCTGATAGGATCCGAGACATCTTTGCCGTCTAAGAGAACCGTAAGCCCTTTTGCGTTATTCTCAAGAGCAACCTGCGTATGGCGTGCCATTTCAATGATCTTCGCCGTATCGGATATCTCGATATTCGAATCAAGCGCCTTCAGCGTCAGCGCCCGATACATGGCGCCGGTATCAATATATAAAAATCCAAGCCGTCCGGCAACAATTTTAGCGATCGTGCTTTTTCCCGCTCCTGCCGGACCGTCAATAGCAATAATCATACGAGTAAGGTTCTTTTTTGTTTTGCTTCAGAAAGGAACGCAACAAGCTTATTCCTGTTCTGAGAACGCACCAGGCGTTTTAAAACAGCGATATTTTTCTCGAATTCAGTAAGCGCGTCAATCAACGCGTCGTTATTACTCATAAAAATGTCCGCCCATACTTCCGGGTCAGACGCAGCGATCCGCGTTGTATCGCGCAAACTACCAGCCGATAACTCTAAGTACTCACGGGGGACGGAACGGATTAGGCTGAAGGCAAGCGCGTGCGGCAAATGGCTGGTTAGCGACAACACGATATCATGCTCCAAAGGCGTTAAGCAGATCGCAGTTGCTCCCAAGCGGTTCCATAACCGCATTGCTTGGGCTAAAGCCTCATCGTCAGTTTTTGGCGTCGGGGTAAGCACGCACAGGCTTTTTTCAAATAATCCGGCGCGCACATTATCGATCCCCCTCTTTTCAGATCCGGCTAACGGATGACAGCCGACAAAAGATGGGAATATCTTTTCCAGAGACCGGACAATTTCCTGTTTCGTACTCCCCACATCGATAACGAGCGCATCTTTTCGCACAACGGACGCAAGTTTCTTTCCCAAAGAGATGATCGCCTTAACCGGAGCGGCTAAGATCACGCAATCGGCACGAGAAAGCACCGATAGATCAGTCGAACCGGCGTCAATGATCCCGCGTTTCTTTGCAAAGGTGATATTCTTTGAATGGCGGCTATAACCGACAACGCGTTGAGCCAATTTACGCCTTTTAATATCCAGCGCAATTGAGCCTCCGATCAAACCAACGCCTACGATACCAACCGTTTGAAATGCTTTCATAGTGTGATTAATACGTATTTAACATCCCGGTAAAAAACGGACACATCCTTTATAAATCCCTGCCCAATGCCTGCGCAATAAGCCTGACATCGCGCATAAGCGACGCGAAATTCGAAGGAATAAGCGATTGCGCGCCGTCAGAAACCGCCTCTTCGGGATGGCTGTGCACCTCGATGATCAACCCGTCCGCGCCAGCTGCGACCGCAGCTTTTGATAAAGCGGCAACCAGCCCCCATTTTCCGGCCGCGTGGCTCGGATCAACCACCATAGGAAGATGTGACAGCTCTTTGG
>CAZJJL010000007.1:12995-23800 GCA_964546325.1 uncultured Planctomycetales bacterium
ACTGCAACCGCTGCCCTTGACAATGCCGAAACATAGTCCCATTTCCCCGCGGCATGGCTGGGATCGATAATGATCGGTAAATGCGAGTGCTGCTTAACCACGGGAACCGCGCTGATATCAAGGGTATTGCGCGTTGCATCCTCAAACGTGCGAATTCCCCGCTCGCAAAGCACTACATTAAAATTACCGCCTGAAAGAATATATTCCGCGGACATAAGGAGCTCTTTTATCGTGGTTGATAACCCTCGCTTCAAGAGTACCGGTTTTTTGGTCATGCCCACTTCTTTAAGCAAATTAAAATTCTGGACATTCCGGGCTCCGATCTGAAGCACGTCCACATAGCGGGCAACCAAACCGACATCCCGCGTATCCATAACTTCGGTAACCGTCACCAGGCCGGTTTCATCGCCGACCTTTTTTAATATCTTAAGCCCTTCTTCTCCCAATCCCTGGAAACTATACGGGGAAGTGCGCGGTTTAAATGCCCCGCCGCGCAAAACAGTCGCGCCGCTTGCCTTACAAGCTAACGCGATCTCCCTGACAACATCGATATTTTCAATGGCGCAAGGCCCCGCCATAATAACCAGTTTATTGGCTCCGATAGACACCCCTTTACCCAATTCTATGACGGAAGACTCTTTTTTAAACTCGCGGGAAACAAGTTTATACGGCGCAAGTACCGGCATAACCGTCTCAACGCCGGGAAAAACCTCAAGAGGCGTAACACGCAGGATATCTTCCGGGCCGATAACACCGATAATAGTCCGTTCCGTACCTTTCGAAAGATGCGGAGTTAACCCTAATTTTGTAACACGTTCAACGATATGGTCTATCTGGTTCTGCGTCGCATCGGAGCGCAAGACAATGATCATACTTTTCCTCCGGAACTGGCTTTCAGCACTTTCCTGAGAACTTTAATAAAACGCTCATTCTCTTTTTTGGTGCCGATCGTAACCCTGACATACGTGCGCAAATTATACTGCTTCATATCGCGGACGATCACGCCGAACTTAAGCATCTCCTTAAAGAACTGGACGCAATCTCTACCCGTATCAATGAGTATAAAGTTGGAAACCGAAGGCACATAGCTGAGCCCTAAACGGGAAAGCTCGTCATATAAATACGCTTTACCCTCCAGTGTCATTGCCCGCGTCTTCTTTAAGAATTTCTTATCGTCAAGCGCCGCCAAAGCTCCTGCCTGAGCCAATAGATTCACGTTAAAGGGCTGGCGCACGCGCTCCATATAAGAAACAAGCTCTTTATTGGCGACAAGATACCCGAATCGAATACCGGCAAGGCCGTACCCTTTCGAAAAGGTTTTCATCGTAATGATATTCTTCTGTTTAAAATTCTCCGCATTCTTCGGAAAATCATCAACGTCGATGAAGGTATCGTAGGCCTCATCCAGAACCACCAGAACATGCTCGGGTAATTCCTTCATGAAATCAGCAAGTTCGTATTTCGTAACATACGTCCCCGTCGGATTATGGGGATTGGCAATGAATACAAGCTTTGTTTTCCTGTCTATTTTTTTACGCAGAGCATCCAGATCATACTTGAAATATTTTAACGGCGCAGTCCTGATCTGGCGGTCGTTGATCTGCGCGATGATCTTATACTCCAAAAAGGTGACATCGGCCGTCACGATATTCTCGTCAGGCTCTACGAACGTTTTTATGATCACATCAATAAGTTCGTCGGAGCCGTTGCCGGTAACGATCTGTGCCGGATCGACATGAAGATATTTCGCCAGCTTTCTTTTCAGGTAAAAACTCTGGCTATCCGGATACCGATTAAGGTTTACGACGGCTTTCTTTATAGCGGCTACCGCCTTCGGAGAAGGTCCCAACGCGTTTTCATTGGAAGCGAGTTTTATCACTTCCTTAAGCCCCAATTCGCGCTTGGTCTCCTCTATAGGTTTCCCTGCGACATACGCCGTAACACTTCGCACACTCTTACGAACCAAATCTTCCATCTATTCTCCGATCGGGTATGAACCCAACACTTTCATAAACCTGCATTTACTCTCAAGTTCTCTCACCGCTTTTCTGACTCTCTCGTCGTCGCGATGGCCGATAAGATCAACATAAAAATAATATTCCCAGGCCTTTTTCTTCGAAGGACGGGACTCGATCTTCGAAAGATTGATCTTATACTTCCTGAAAGGAACCAACATATCATGGAGCGCCCCGACCTTATCTTTGACCGAGAACATGATAGAAGTCTTATCCCTTCCCGATCTTCCGGCGCTGTTCTTGCCGATAACAAAAAACCGGGTGATATTATGCGGCGAATCCTCAATATCTTTTGCGACGACATGCAACCCGTATTTACGGGCAGCCAATAAAGACGAGATCGATGCGCTTGCCTTTTCCTTCCCGGCAAGCTGCGCTGCTTTTGTCGTGCTTGAAACTTCAATTAACTCAACACCCGGCAAATTATGCTGTAGCCATAAACGGCATTGTCCGAATACCTGCGGATTTGAATAAACACGCTTGATCTTTTCTTTCGGGTATTTTGACAATAAATTATGCGAAATATTAAGAATCACTTGAGAGCATATCTGCAGGTCGCTATCCATGAACATATCAAGCGTATGACTGACCGCTCCCTCTATCGAATTTTCAACGGGAACGACGCCGTAATCGCAGGAATCGCGTTCTACTTCAAGAAATACGTCGGTAATACTTTCACAGGCAACATACTCCACCTGTGAACCGAAACGCTTTATTGCCGCCAGATTAGAGAAACTTGCTTCCGGCCCCATAAATCCGATGCGCAACGGTTTCTCCAAAGCCAAGCTGGCCGACATGATCTCACGGTAAATCGCCTCCAGGCTTTCATTGGTCAGAGGGCCCTTATTAAACGACTTGATCGATTCAATAACCTGACGTTCCCGCTCTGGAGCATAAACGCTTGCCCCGGTCATTGATTTGTGCCGGGCGACATCTACGATGACATCGGCCCGCTTGCTTAAAAGCTGCAGTATCTGTTTATCCAACGCGTCGATCTTATGACGAAGCTTTGCCAGACTCATCCGTACTCTCCGTTTCCGTGCTTTCTGCGGCAGCGACCCGCACTTCTTCCTGAGCAGCGACAGCCTCAGACTCATCGCTTACCGGCAACGCACCCTGCGCATCCTGAGCAGCGCCTGCTAAATTTTTAAAATCTTCCATCTTCGGCAGATCATCAAGCGAGCGTAACCCGAAATATTCCAAGAACTGCTTTGTCGTGCCATATACTTTCGGCCTTCCCGGAGCCTGCTTTTCACCGACGACACGAATAAAATCTTTTTCTTCAAGGGATTTGATCATATTATCCACATTCGTCACATTACGTATCGATTCGATCTCAAGGCGGGTTACCGGCTGCTTATACGCGATGATCGCCAATGTTTCCAACGATGGTTTCGTAAAACGCTCAACCCGTTTTTCTTTGTATAATTTTTTCAGGAATGAACTCAGATGAGCGGGAGTTACCATGCGAAAACCGCCGGCGATCTCCATAATGCGAAGCCCGCGGTTATTCTGCTCATATTCGGCGTTCATTTGCTCGATCAACGCGCGAATCTCGGTCGTATTCAAAGAATCCAGAACGTTCTTTAGCTGCTCAAGGGTAACCGGATTTTCGCTCACCAAAAGTGCCGCCTCAATGACCGCTTTTGTCGTATCAAATGTCATGGCCTGTTTTCCTCTGCTTATAGACTTCGTTTAAAAGCTCTTCTGTCGTCTGAATAGACGGCTGCCGCTGGAGCGCTTTTTTGATCATCGATAACGCGTCGGCTTTCTTATACTCCAACTGCATGAGGACATCAAGCGCCTCTTCCTCTATATCCGACGAAACAACTTCAACCGGATGCGTGACCGTATCCTGCATCAAACCGAATTTGCCGACCTTATTTTGAAGTTTTGCGATGATCTCCCGGGCGCGTTGCTGCCCTATACCCGGCAGGGATTTCAAAAATGAAGCGTCAGCCTCGTCAATAGCTTTAGCTATCTGAGAGATCGGCTTATTCAACGCCCTGAGCGCTGCGCGCGGCCCAATTCCTGATACCGTAATGAACGTTTGGAAAAATTCTTTTTCGATATCATTCATGAACCCGATCAAAACAGGGGTGCTGCGCGAAGGCTCAACCTGATGATAATGAAATGTTTTTAAGGTAACGATCCCATCGGAAGGGAAATTCTCTTCCAAACGCTGCATAACGGCGGTTGGTATAAGCACTTCATACGAAACGCCTCCCACTTCCATAAGCAGGAGATTATCCCCTTTTTCGATGACCTTACCGCAGATTCGCCCGATCATATGCTTTTTGTGATGAAGTAATATGACTATGCGCTATAGCAAGAGCTAAGGCGTCAGTTACGTCATAATATTGAGGTAGCTGCCGGATACCGAGAGCGCCGCAAACCATGCGCTGGACCTGAGATTTAGCAGCTAATCCTTTTCCAACGATCGACTTCTTGACCCGCGTTGCCGGATATTCGACTAAATGGATGTTTGTCTGCGCGCACGCAAGGCATATGACACCGCGCGCCTGGCCCAAAAGAAATGCCGTTGTCGGATGACGATAATGCGCGTAAAGCTTCTCTAAGACCATCACTGAAGGCTTGGTATCTTCGATGAGTTTTACGATACCACGGTATATTTTTGACAATCTTTCCGGCAAAGCTTGGGAACTTTTCGTTTCGATGATCCCTGCCTCAACAAGCCGAAGGCAGCCTCCCTGCACATCGATCAAACCATAACCGGTTATCGTCAGGGCAGGATCGACACCTAAGATCCGCATGACACCGGATCTTGCGCCTGCACCATCAGTCCGAAGGGGCACAGGTAAATCCCTCGGGGCTTTACATCGTGCTGCTGGAGTATCACGAAATCCGACTGTATCCTTGCCTACCATGTATTTCTGCACATTTCCGGATTATTCTTCGGAATTTGCCAACTGCTCCATAACCTCATCGGGAATGTCAAAGTTCGCATACACCTGCTGAACATCATCATGCTCTTCAAGCGCATCGACGAGTTTCAAAACCTGTTTTGCCTCGTTACCTTCAAGCCTGATAGAAGTTGACGGAACCATGGTAATTTCGGCATCCTGCGACTTAATACCTTTCGATTCGAGAGCCTGCTTAACATTCTCAAAGTCCTGCGTCGAAGTATAGATCTCGTAATTTTTCTCGTCCGATTTAAAATCCTCGGCGCCGGCATCAAGCGCGATATTCATCAATTCATCTTCCTTAGCCGCAGCCTTCTCGATCAAGAAATAACCCTTCTTCGTGAAAAGATAACTGACGGCACCGGCGCTTGCCATATTACCGTTGTTCTTCGATAAAATATTCCTGATCTCCGCTGTCGAACGGTTTTTGTTATCGGTCAACGTCTCGATCATAAGCGCAACGCCACCCGGGCCGTACGCTTCGTATGTTACCGTTTCATAGACAACCCCCGGCAACTCACCCGTACCGCGCATAATCGCGTTCTTGATATTATCCTTAGGCATATTCGCTTCGCTTGCCTTTGCAATGACCGCGCGCAGCCTTGAATTGGTATCGGGGTTACCGCCGCCGTCACGCGCCACGATAACAAGCTCTTTGATCAGCCTGGTATATGTCGCTCCTTTTTTTGCGTCAGCAGCATTTTTCTTCCCCTTATTTGTCTTCCATTTAGAGTGACCTGACATTTCGAGTACCTCCCTTAATTATTAAAATTAATAAGCAACCATTTATCACAACGTTACAACGTCACAAAGTCACAAGAAAATATCATTATAAAAAAATTGTGACATTGTGTCTTGTGACGTTGTGACCTTATTTACGAGATAAGCAGCATAAGCCGAGTCTTGTGTCGGTTGCGATTTTATACGCTACCCAAAGCGGCCATTTCTCTACGACTCCGCGTTACCGCGGAGCTTAAGCAGCCTACCCGAGAATACAAACGGGAAGGGTATCCCTCTTCTCCTATTCGGCCTTATTCCGCGCAGAGATTGCTCGTTTCACCCCTGCACCTTTTGGGTGCAGGACTCGTCTCTGTGGCTCTTCCGCCACATTACATGGCGGATCCTTCACGTGAGTGTCGGAAATCCTCCCCAGAATCACTTCCGGAGGGCGGGAGTTACCCGCTGCGCTTACCCTATGGAACTCGGACTTTCCTCTGCGTTCAGTTTCATGAACACAGTAGCCGCATGCTGCCTATCTCTTATCATAGTCTATAGTCTATGGTCGATAGTCTATAGAGAACTCTAATACTCTCTTCAAAGAACGATTATGACTTTTTCTTCAAAAAATCCGCCACTGCTTTATTGGCTAACATATCGGCCCCTTTGTTCTCTTCCCGGGGGATATGGCGAACCGTCACTTCTTTAAAAGCGCCCATAAGATGAACGGCTTGCCGATATAAACCGATAATGTTGGCGTTTCTTACTTTGTATTCTTTATTGATCTGCCTGCATAAAAGCTCGCTGTCAGATTTTATCCGCACGCATTCAGCCTTCATGATCAACGCTTCTTCAAGGGCATGGATCAAAGCGCTATATTCCGCGAAATTATTCGTACTCCCGCCAATATAATGCGCGATATTCTTTACAACCTCACCTTGAGAGCAAATAACGATACCGACCCCGGAGTGCCCCGGATTACCTTTTGATGCGCCGTCAATATATATCTCGTATTCATTCATAATGAACACATCGGGATCACAAGAAATCTTCTTCTATATACAGGATCCGCGCGCACATCTCGCAGGTAATAATATGATCGTACATCTTTATAAGATTGACGGTCTGCGGCGTCGCCGACATATGACACCCCTGGCAGGAATAATCTTTCACACTAGCCAGCGCAAGCCCGCCCTTATTCGAAAGTATCTTTTCGTAGTGCGTCAAAAGCTTAGGGTCGATCTTCGGCAACAGCTGCTGGCGCTGACCGTTTAATTGCGCGATGCGATCTTCCAGTATGTTAATTTTGTCCTGGATCTTCTTTTTTTCATCGTTACAGATCTTTTCTTCTCCGGAGATCTTTTGTTTCTCGCTATCGACTTCCGCTTTTACCGCATCAATCGCCTCCATGGACTGAAGGATCTTATCTTCAATAACGGACGCATCCGCTTTTGAATCCGATATCTGCTGCAGCATAGCCTGATACTCTTTATTCGTCTTTAACGCATAGAGCTGCGCTTGAAGCTTCTTGCGATTCTCTTCGTTTGCCCCTAATTCCAATTCGCGCTCTTTCTTTTCTTTCTGCACGTCAAGGAACTTCTTTTCCGCCGCGGCCAACGACTGCTTTTTCGATTCAAACTGCTGCTCGATCTTTTTGATCTCGTCGGGAAAAGACTCTTTTTGGCTCAAAAGAGTATAAATTTCCGCATCAATCTTCTGCAGTTCTACCAATTCCCTAAGTTGTTCTTTTAAGTTTGTTGTCATAGTTATAAATGGGCATAAGAGGACTTGAACCTCTGACCTCGTGCATGTGAGGCACGCGCTCTAACCAGCTGAGCTATATGCCCTTTTGAACCATATAGTACGCGCATTACGTCCAACGCAACACGCCTGTTCCAAGCAAACTGGGCCCACAGGGACTCGAACCCCGGACCAAGTGATTATGAGTCACCTGCTCTGACCGACTGAGCTATGGGCCCTGAATGATCTTTTTTCTGTCCGGACTCACGCATAAAGCTTACAAGCCCAAAAGGCGCAAAAATTGAATCTTTAGTATACCGTATAATATTCCTGCTGTAAAGAGAGTTTTTTGAGGATGTTAGGCACTTACGGGGGACGAGCGCAACAGCTAGAGCGCTACAACTATCATTGATATCGAATCAGATTGATTGCCTTTTTTATCCACTGCGGAAACCCAAATCTGCGCCCTGAATCCTTGACTTATATGAGTCTTAAGAACATTGTATTTCCATGTTTTCCGGGTAGCATCATAGCTTGCGGTAGCATTGACCACGGTCGATGTGCCTCTTCCGTAATCATAAATATATACGTATACCTTCGCCACGCCGGAAGTATCAACCGCTGTACCGGTTAGACTAAAACCGTTCTTGGAAACGACAGCTCCTGCTTTCGGAGAGGTTATGGTAACCGTAGGCGCAGTCGTATCAGCGCCGGTCGTATTAGCATAAACCAACATCGATTTCCAGCCGGAATGATTACCCGAAGAATCCGTTGCCCCGACCCAAAGTTGCATACGATACCCGGGGCTCATATGAGCAGCGGTAATCTTAAAACTCCACTGCTTGCTGCTTGCGTTATACGATGCAAGCGCGTTGTTTACCGTAAGTGTCTGCCTGCCGAAGTCATACGCGTAAACCCTCACCTGCCCTATCGCTGTATCATCCTGCGCAGTACCGTCAAAGGTGAATCCATCGCAAGAAACCAGCGTATTGGCACCGGGGTGAAGGATCGTAACCTGCGGTTGTGTCACATCATTCGCTCCGGTAACGACGACACTATACCGCTGTACCGCAGAACCGCCTTTGCCGTCAGTTACCTGAACCGTAACCGCAACCGTGCCGATATCGGACGACTGCGGGGTCCATTGGATCAAACCGCTCCCTGACTGAATAGACATTCCCGCCGGTTTTTGAGTCAATGCGTATGTCAGTGTATCCCCATCCTGATCAGTTGCATTCACATCATATCGATAAGCCGAACCTACGGTGCCGACAGTGACCGGAGTAGAAGTAATCACCGGATCATGATTTATGTGAACCGTGATACCGTCCGAATATCCTACCGAAGACCACAACCCTGCCCCGTTCTGAGCTTGCACCGCAAAAAAATACTTCTTACTGTTTTCTAACGACAACCCGCCTGCCGTTACATACGAGTACGTACCGGTTGAAGTCCAGTTACGAACAACAACCCCGGATATAGAGTCGCGAAGGATCCTATATTGATACTGCGCAATACCTGATTCCTTATCCTCTGAAGACCATGACGCATAAAGTTGATCCTGATGAGACGTAGTAACCCCCTCATCCACAACAACAGGTTTTGAAGGAGGCGTTGTATCCTGCAAAACCGGTATTCCCGGACCACCGTCAGGCTCGGACGGATCAAAACCCGATTTTGCAAATCCAAAATACGCAGACGCAAGCGCAGCTTGACAATTAAAGGTATCATACCCGGTGCCTGTGGGGACATTACCGGCGACTTGACCATCCAAATAAGACGCATACGGAGCAACCTTTGAAAGAGCGTCATCTGAAGGCGCCGAAAAGAATTTCTCAAGATTTGTCACTATTGCCGAATATCGTTTTACATAAAACTCCGCCGAGACATCATCTCCCCTCGCATACAAAAGCTGCGCGGCTTTAAGATACGCGATCGCCATCTGAGAAGACCATTCTACGGAACCGTAATCTCCTGATTGAGAAACGGAAAACTTAAAGAATACGGGCAAACCAGCCGCATCCTTAAACGCAGTACGCGCTTCGATCTCTTCAAACATCCTCTTTACTTCCGCATCCCGCGCTACCTGCGACGACCCGAAATATGTGTCCGAGAACATAACGTCCAGCGGCGCAAAAGCCATCACATCGGTAGCAACATACCCGAAATCAGTCTTCGTCCAAGCGGAGCCGTTAAACGTAGCCGCAGAGTGGAATAAATGCACCGAAGTATCATACATGCTCTTTAACCACGCCGTAATGCTATCTGAAGCCAGCGAAAACTCAGTTTTACCGGTAACAAACGCCAGGTTTTTTAACGCACACGCTGCGCGTTCATTCTGCTCTGTTGATTTCAAATTCCAAAAGAAATCGGGGCCATTGGCATGATACATACCTCGGGGGCCATACCGAATACCGCCGTCGCTATCCTGAAGCTGCAGGATATACCCCCCAAATAAAGAAGCGAGCTCCCGGTAATCAGCGTTACCCGTGCGGGAATACGCGTCAAGAGAAGTCATAATAAGACACGCAGCAGCGCCGGTATCGAGCGTCCAATCCCAACTATTCCACCAACCAGGTTCATCTCTTCCGCCTATACGCACTAACCGATACGGGCCATAATCAACCGGCATATATTCGTTATTATAATATGCGTGATTGGCGTTAAAAACGGGATTATTTATATCATAGCGGGTTTTCATATAAAGAACGTACGTGTCAAGAATCGTCGTTATGCCCTTGGCAAGGGCAATCCTGGCAATAATTGTCTGATCATAGTTGACCGCGCCGTTCTCGATCACATTTTGGTCAGCCTGGGTTCCCCCGCCTAAATAATGGAAATAACTACGGGTAAATCCCGGAAAGAGCGACGCAGTATCAAGTGCGTGGTCTTGAAAATACTTAATATACGGATATGCGGTTTCGTAGAGCGGCGGCTTTGAATAGGTGTCTCCTGCTTGAGCAATATTGCAGCATGCACTAAAAAAAACTCCCGCGATAGCAAGCAAACGGATACATGCGCGGTGCCAACGTTTCATACCAACCTCTTTCTTAAACTAAAAAACTGCCACTGAAAAACCCGTGGCAGTTTTTTATCATTCCCTATCAAACAATAAATCAATATTCTCTCTGATGCGCCAACGTCATATCAAGAAAGGTGCGAAGCCTTCGTGAGCGGGTCGGATGACGCAATTTTTTAAGAGCCTTTGCTTCTATCTGGCGCACGCGCTCGCGAGTAACCCGGAATACATTTCCGACCTCTTCAAGAGGACGCGGTGCACCATCGCTAACCCCAAACCGCAAGATAAGGATCTTTTTTTCACGGTCTGAAAGCGTATCCAAGGCCGAATTCATTTCCTCTTTAAGCATCGTGTGCACGGTAGCATTCGCATGAGAAATCGCTGTATAGT
>CAZJJL010000008.1:0-6086 GCA_964546325.1 uncultured Planctomycetales bacterium
AGATGGTGAAACATTTTTGCCTTCGATGCGGCTTCTTTAAAACGCGAAGCATCTGACCACTCAACTGGAGCGTATAAATCGTCTTTTTTCCCATAGCATGCATAGACATCTCAGAATAGTTCTTCTTGTTGCGTAACGCGAATAACTTCTGCAAGGGTCGTTATACCTTGAGAGGCTTTTCGTAATCCATCCAGACGAAGCGTTCGCATCCCCGCTTCAAGAGCAACATTCTTTATCTGCTGACTGGACGCTTTTTTTAATATAAGCTCCCGTAAATGATCGGTTACTACTAAAACTTCATAAATGCCCGTTCTTCCCCGATATCCGGTAAAACGGCACTCCTTACAACCTTTTGCCTCGTAAAAAACAGCTCCTTTAAATTCTGCCGCTGAAGCAACGATTGCCGCTTCTGCCCCCTGGAATCCCTGAGCCGGGACCTTGCATGCCGGACAGATAACCCTCACCAACCGCTGCGCAATAAGACACTCAAGCGAAGAAGAAACTAAAAAAGGCTCAACGCCCATATCCAAAAGCCTGGTGATCGCGCCGGCAGCGTCATTCGTATGCAACGTTGATAAAACCAGATGTCCCGTTAAAGCCGAACGAATGGCGATTTCTGCAGTCTCATAATCACGCACCTCTCCGATCATCATCACATCCGGGTCATGCCGAAGCATATACCGCAGGGCATTGGCGAAGGTAAACCCTATCTGAGGATTGACCTGCAATTGGTTTATCCCTCTCATTTGATACTCGACAGGATCCTCAATGGTTATGATCTTAATGGCAGAAGTATTAATGCGGGCTAAGGCAGCATAAAGCGTCGTCGATTTTCCCGATCCCGTCGGACCGGTAACGAAAATAACGCCGTGCTGTTTTTTGACGAGCTGCTCTATGACCTGGCGGTCTTCGGGAAAAAGGCCTAACGTGTCTAAGTCAAGGAACATTCGCGTACTTAATACACGAATATGCACTGCCTCCCCATAAACGGTAGGCATAATGGAAACACGCAAATCAAGCTCTTCGTCTTTTAAACGCACCTTCATCCTACCATCCTGCGGGAGCCTGCGTTCCGCAATATCGAGGCCCGACATGATCTTGATACGGGAAACGATCTCTTGATGAAAATGCCGCACAGACGCAGGAGTATTAATAGTATACAAAACTCCATCGATCCGAAAGCGCGTTCGCAACTCATTTTGAAAAGGCTCTAAATGAATATCGCTTGCACCGTCTTGTATTGCCTGATCAAGGACCTGATTCACAAAAGCTATAATGGAGGTCTCTTCAACCCCCAAATCGGATGTTTCTCCGTGCACCGGGGAACTGCTCGCCATTTCAGGTCGTTCGGCAACCATTTTTTCGAGCGTATCGGCACCGACCCCGTAATACACGCGTATCATTTCAATGATTTCACGTTCACTGGCTAAAACGCCGGTTACATGCACGCCGAGTATAAGACGCAAATCATCCAAGGTCCTGATATCCAACGGATCGGCCATGGCTACGGTCAAAGACTGGGCGCTCAAAGCAATGGGAATGATCTTGTAATGGCTGGCAAACTGGGCGGGAACCCTACTAATCAAAGCTTGCGAAAGTTGTTTTTCCTTTAAGCGGACATATTCTAAACCAAGCTGCCGGGCAAGGATCGATAAGGCTTTTTCTTCGGTAATATGTCCCAAACGCACAAGTGTCGCGCAACTGAACTCCCCGGCCTGCTTTTGCGTACGCAACCCTTCATCAAGCTGCTCAGCAGTTATGAGTCCTTCTTTTATGAGTGCTTGTCCGATCAAAATATTATTACGTAATGACATGCGTCTTTCGGGTATACGGGCAGCCCTTAGCTCTCTTGAACAACACCGAGAATATCACCGATCGATACTACATCACCTTCTTGAAAGAGCACCTGGGAAAGAATACCGCTGCACGGGCTGGGCAAATTAAAGGTAGCTTTATCAGTTGCAAGCTCTACGAGATCATCCTTTTCGCTTACCGCATCGCCCTCATTAAAATACCAATACGAAACAGTCGCCTTCGTGATCCCTTCACCTAATTCAGGCAGAACTACATTAGCCATACGAAACCTCCTCTTGACACAACGATATCTTAAAAACACTGCAAAACGCTTTCAATACATACTCCAAACATTCTTCGACCGTTAGATCGGTACCTTTACAATCAGCTACCGAAGTCATCGTAATATCCATACCGCACGGCCTTATGTAATGATACCCTGCTAAACAGGAATTTTCAATATTAATACTTACTCCATGAAGACTTATCCATTTTTTTACGGAGACGCCGATTGAAGAGATCTTCTTATTCTCTATCCAAACACCTGTTCGACCCGGCAACCGACTCGCCTCTACGCCAACCATCTCAAGAAAACGGATCCCCACTTCTTCCAAATTTCTCAAATACGCATGGATATCTTTACCCATCTTAAAGAGCGGGAATATGGGATACGCCACTAACTGTCCCGGGCCATGGAACGTAACATCACCGCCTCTGTCAGCATTAATCACCGCAATGCCACGCGCGTCTAAGTATTCCCGCGCGCGAACAATGTTATCAGCCTGCGCGCTCCTGCCAACCGTAATAACGGTATGGTGCTGACAAAGGATCAATGCAGCCTCATAATCCCCGTTCCGTACGGAATCAAAACATTTATTTTGTATCCGCACGCCTTCTTGAAACCCGATCAATCCACGATTAAAAACATGACACTGCATCAAATTACCCTACGATCTCATGAATACACTCCGCAAGTGTCGGGTGGGCAAAAATAGTCTCCCGTATCGAACGACGAGTAAGTTTATGCGTTATCGCAACGGTTAAGACCGAAATGAGCTCGCTGGCATGCGGTCCCAGGATACTTGCGCCCAAAATCACGTCAGTATCGGCATCAAAAACTACCTTCAGATACCCTTCAGTCTCATCCAGAATACGTGCCATACCGGATGCAAGGAAATCAAACTTTGCCTTCCCCACGCGTATACCTTGCCCCAAAGCCTCCTGTTCCGTCAACCCGACCGTCGCGATCTCCGGATCGGTAAAGATACAACTGGGCACAACCGTAGTATCGGCTTTTTTTAAGGAATCCGGATGGGCGCAATTCCACGCCGCGCACTCTCCCTGATACGCAGCGTAATGAGCAAGCATTGTTTTCCCGGTGCAATCACCCGCGGCATATACTCCAGGCAACGATGTCTGAAGATACTCATCAACAACAATGCGCCCCTTTTCTATCTGCACACCGGCTTCCTGCAGGCCTAACGCATGAATATTCGGTTTTCTCCCGACGCACACAAGCACTTTCTCAAAAGACCGCATATCAACCGAACCCGCATCCGTATTGGTAAGCACACTAATACCTTTTTTCTTGAAAACAGTCTCTAATTTACGCGCAAGCTCATGATCTAACCCGGGAACAAGCTGCGTCATCTTCTCTAATACGGTGATTGTAACCCCTAACGCGGAAAAAAAAGCAGCAAACTCACATCCAATAACACCACCGCCTATAATAAGCATTGATACGGGCAATTCTTTCAAATTCAGCACATCATCACTGGAAAGAACGGTCGTCCCATCGAATTCAAATCCGGGCAACGCATACGGATGACTACCGCAACAAATAAGCACCTTTTTTGTTTCAAGCGGAGTCTCGCCCACGAACAAGTGTCCTTGCGTATCAAAACGCGCAACACCAGAAATAACATCTACACCCCGAAGCGTGTAAGCAATACCTTGGCGTAACTGCGAAACGATCTTTTCTTTTCGTTGTTGTATTGCCGCAAAAGAAACCCGGGCATCAGAGACAGATACTCCAAATACCTCCGTTTTCTTTATATGACTGAAGATTTTTCCGGATTGAATAAATGCTTTGGTAGGAATACATCCGCGGTTCAGGCAGGTACCGCCAACCGCGTCTTTCTCAATAAGTACTACTCGAAGGCCGTCTTTCAGCGCTTGTTTTGCTGCGGTAATACCCGCCCAACCAGCGCCGATGATCGCTAGATCATACATGCGTTTATACCGTAATTGCCTGCAGCTGTTCTCTGATCCGGTCAGCTGACCGAAGAAGCGCCGTCTTCTCTTCAGAGGACAGGTCAAGCTCCACTATTGCCTCAATACCCCGCGCACCAATCCTACAGGGCATGCCTACGCATGAGCCGATAATACCATATTCGCCGTTTCCATACGTTGAAACGCCTATAATGCGTTTTTCATCTTTAACAATTGACCGTACTATCGCAGCAATAGCAGCAGATGGGGCATAAAAGGCGCTGCCGCTTCCCAATAAGGTAACGATCTCAAGGCCTCGTCCGACCGTCTGATCAACTAATTTTCGAGAAGCCTCATCATCAACAAACTCATCCAAAGGGACACCTTTTATGGTCGTATACTTCGGTAACGGCATCATCCCTTCACCATGGCTTCCAACAACCACCGCATCGATATCGGTAACAGCCACTCCCGTTTGTCTGGCAATAAGATTGGCGAATCTGGCGGCATCAAGACTGACCCCCATTCCAAAGAATCTTGCGCGGTCAAAACCGAATGTTTTGATCGCAAATAAAGTCATGATGTCCAGGGGATTGGTAACCGTAATAACTATGGCTTGGGGAGCATACGCAACGATATTTGAGCAGACATCCTTCAATATTTGCGCATTCTTGTTAAGCAACTCTTCTCGAGTCATTCCGGGTTTTCGAGGGAAGCCGGCCGTAACGATCACAATATCGGAACCCTTCATTTCCTGCATATCCGAGGAACCGCGCACAGAATAATTCATTTTAAGAAGATGTCGCGCGTCATCCATATCAAAAGCTTTTCCCTGCGCGACCCCACCGGCAATATCCAAAAGAACGATATCAGCAAAATTCTCTTGCGCTAGACGCAACGCCGTTGTACCCCCGACATTTCCCGCACCGATGACTGTAATTTTCATAAAATTACCTTTATAAATCTACAAGAATTAAATATCAACATATCGCATCTTTAGTCGAAAGTCGAGTATCGCAGGCAGCCTGAACATTCGTATTGCGTTACAAAATAAAAATAGTTCCCGCCTCTGGCGGAAATCAAACTCAATACACACGACACACAACTAAATTTTCTGTATTCTGCGAATTATTGCATCAGCCATTTGAGAAGTGCCAACGGCAGTAGGATCGTCTCTCTTGGGTTTTAAATCATACGTCACATCTTTACCTTCTGCAATGACCTGGCGCACCGCACTCTCCAGCGCAGCCGCTGCTTTCGTTTCATGAAGATATTGCAACATAAGGACTCCGGAAAGGATCATCGCGGTAGGATTAACCTTGTTTTGTCCGGCATATTTAGGCGCTGATCCGTGAACAGCCTCAAAAACAGCCATATCATTGCCGATATTCGCACCGGGCGCAACCCCTAAACCACCGATAAGACCCGCGCATAAATCGGATAAGATATCCCCGTACAAATTAGGCAGCACCAAAACATCGTAACTATGCGGTTTTTGCACCAATTGCATCGCCATATTATCGACCAATGCCTCCTCAAAAGCAACCTTCCCCTTATACGATTGAGCGACATCCCGGGCTACCCGCAAAAATAGACCGTCGGTGAATTTCATAATATTAGCTTTTGTAACAGCCGTAACTTTCTGGCGTTTATTGGCGATCGCATATTCAAAAGCGTGTCTTACAATTCGTTCTGTCGCATACAAAGATATCGGTTTAATGGATATACCCGAATCAGGTCTAATGCTTTTCTTGGTATACCGCTCTATATCCTGAATAAGCTTTCCGGTTTCAGGCTTCCCCTGCTCAAGTTCAATACCCGCGTAGAGGTCCTCACTATTCTCCCGCACGATGACCAGATCGATATCTTTATAAACACTCTTAACCCCCTGGTATGATTTAGCGGGTCGAACACATGCGTATAGATCCAGCGCATGACGGATCGCGACATTGACTGAACGAAACCCCGTACCAATAGGAGTAGTCATCGGCCCTTTAAGAGCGACTTTATTGCGCCTGACTGAATCAAGAACTGAAGCAGGAAGCAATTCGCCGAATTTCTCCAAAGCAGCCTGCCCTGCA
>CAZJJL010000008.1:6096-22887 GCA_964546325.1 uncultured Planctomycetales bacterium
CTCTTCCCAGAGAATAGAAACACCTGTCGCTTCAATACACCTCTTTGCTGCAAGAGCTACTTCAGGTCCGATGCCATCACCGGGAATAAGCGTAACGTGGTATGCCATTGTTAAACCTTAAGGCCTCCGTATTTCTTATAATAGTTTACCAGTCCGCCCTCGTTCAAAAGACCCTGCATAAAAGGGGGAAGCGGTTTAATGGACAAAGATTTCCCTGAGGCAGAATTCCTAACAATACCCTTATCAAGGTCAACATCGAGTAAATCATGTTCGGATATCCCATCCGTATCAGCCTCAATAAGAAGTAAGCCGATATTAAAAGCGTTGCGATAAAAAATCCGAGCAAAACTTTTTGCCATAACCGCGATGATACCGGACTCCTTAATGACTAACGGCGCCTGTTCACGGGACGAACCCATGCCAAAATTCCTGCCGGCAACCAATATGGATTTTCCGGGCACGATTCTTTTCGGGAAATCAGGGTCGATATCCTCCATGATATGCTTCGCCAATTCCTTAATATCCGTAATTGAAAACTTGTAGCGGCCGGAAATAATGAAATCCGTATTGATATCATCACCGAGTTTTATTGCCGTTCCTGCTATCTTCACGTAAACTCCTCGTCCCGATATTATCCCGGGCAATGTCTAAGAAAAATTACAGCTGTTTAAATTCATCCGTATTCTTCACTTTTGTCATTGCGGCATCAAGCGTGATCAATCCTTTTTGATAGAGCTCCTTCAAAGATTTATCCATAGTCTTCATGCCGTACTGACTTCCTGTTTGCATCAATGTAGGGATCTGCTCGATTTCCTGCTCGCGTATAAGATTGCGAATACCCGGGGTACCGATCATGATCTCCGTAGCCAAAACTCTGCCTTTTCCTGATGAATGAGGTATCAAGGTTTGCGAAACAACTCCCTGCAAACAATCCGACAACTGCAATTTAACCTGTTGCTGCTGATGCGGCGGAAACACGTCAATGATACGCTCGACTGTCTGAGGAGCATCGGGAGTATGAAGCGTCGCTAAAACCAAGTGACCTGTTTCCGCGGCGGTAAGTGTCGTAGAGATCGTTTCCAGATCGCGCATCTCACCGACGACAATAACATTCGGGTCCTGACGAAGCGCATGTTTTAAAGCATCCGCGAATGAACGCGTATCGGCATAAACTTCACGCTGTTTCAAAATGGCTTTTTTGTTGGTGTGAATGAATTCGATCGGATCTTCAATAGTAAGTATATTGCATTCCCGTTCGCTATTCACCAGATCAATCATGGCGGCAAGCGTTGTTGTTTTGCCGGTACCCGTCGGCCCCGTAACCAATACCAGACCGTTGGGCTTACGCGCCAAATCACTGAGAATCTTAGGTAACCCTAATTCCTCCATGGTAGGAATGATCAGGGGAACGCGTCGAAAAGCGGCTTCAACAGAACCTCTCTGCAAATGCACATTGACCCTAAAACGATCGAGACCCGGCAGAGCAACCGAAAAATCAAGCTCGAGATCACGCTCAAACATATCCTTTTGAGGACTGGTGAGGATGCCATAGATCAGTTTTTTGAGATCATCGGATTTGAGCTTATCATAATTTGTGCGAAAAAGCTTGCCGTCAATTCGTAATACCGGAGGCTCATTTACGGTTAAATGCAGATCCGACGCTCCTTTTTCGATACATAGCACAAGTAAATCGCGAATATCCATGACAACCTCCTATTTAAGAAAACGGCGAGGATCGGTAATCTTTCCGGTTATCGCTGAAGCAACAACAGTTGCCGGTGATGCTAAATAAATATAGGAACGGGGATTCCCCATCCTCCCCTTAAAATTCCGGTTTGCGGTAGAAATCACATTCTCCCCATCAGCAGGAACGCCATTATGGGTACCCACGCACGGGCCGCAGCCGCAAACAACGACCACGCCTCCGGCCTTTATCAGCGTATTAATATACCCGAGTTTCAACGCGGCAAGATAAATATTCCGGGAAGCAGGGGCAATTATGAATTTAACCCGGCTTGAAACCTTTCTATTCTTAAGCATTGTTGCCGCGATCTTAAGATCAGCCAATCTGCCGTTTGTACACGTCCCGATAAAAGCTTCCTGTATTTCAACGTCCTTAACGTCTGCCGTCGTAGCGTTATTATCGACGGTATGAGGTTTGGCAACTTGCGGTTTAAGCTTCGAAACATCAAATTCCAGAACTTTCTCATATACGGCATCGTTGTCAGCAATAACAGGTTTTAAGCGGCGCGAAATTCCCTGAGCCTTAAACCACGCAACGGTCTTTGCATCGACCGGCATGAATCCAACCTTGGCTCCCATTTCAACGACCATATTGCACATTGTCATGCGTCCATCAATATCCATCCTATCGATGACCGGCCCGCAAAACTCTATTGCTTTATACGTAGCGCCATCAGCGCCGATAGAACCGATAATATGCAAAATAATATCTTTCGCATACAGTCCTTTCGGTAATACGCCCTTAACCACGATCTTATACGTATCCGGAACTTTAAACCAGTTTTTTCCCGTAGCCAATGTTATAGCCAGATCCGTTGAGCCGACACCCGTTGAGAAAACGCCCAAAGCGCCATAGGTACACGTATGCGAATCGGCGCCAAGAACAACATCCCCCGGAAGAACCTGCCCGGACTCCGGAATAACCTGATGACACACACCGCACCCGATATCATACAAAGGCGCCTTATAATCGCTGCTAAATGTGCGCATTTTTTTATGCACCCGCGAAACTCCTTCAGACGGAGACGGAGCACTATGATCAATGACCATACAAAACTTTGTCTTTAATTCCGGAAGGGCCATATCCCTAATCCGATCGATAATGATCGATGAAGTGCCATCCTGACCAAAGGTAAAATCAACAGAGCAAATCGCAAAATCACCAGCCCTCAAGTCTTTCCCTGCATGGTTGCTTAGTATTTTTTCAGCTACCGTCTTTCCCATTTTTTATCTCTCTTTTTTCCCTATGTACTGCCCGCTCCGGGCGAAACACCAACTATCAACCTAATACGAAGAACTAAACTTCAGCAATTCTTCCGGATCCATTCTTCAATGCGCGAAACCCCTTTTTCAATCTGTTCAATACTCGTAGCAAAGCTCAACCGAACGAATTCATCCCAACCAAACGACTCGCCGGGAATCACGGCAACAAGAGCCTCATCTAAAAGCCGGGTAGCAAACGGCATCGAATCAAGTTTAATACCTTTAATACCGCAGAAAACGTAAAACGCTCCTTCGGGACGCACGACCTTCAATTGTTTGATAGCAGAAAGCCTTTGCACGATATAATCCCTGCGTTTTTCAAATTCTGCGCACATCTTCACGGCAAAGTCGTCAGGGGCGTTCAACGCTGCAACTGCCGCTTTTTGCGAGATAGAGGCGGGATTTGAAGTTGAGTGGTCCTGAAACTTTGAGATCGCTTCAACAACATCTTGCGGCCCTGCCAAATACCCGATGCGCCATCCGGTCATAGAATGACTCTTGGACAAACCGTTGACGGTAATAGTTAAATCATATATCTCTTTTCCAAAAGAAGCAATAGAAACATGCGTATGCCCGTCAAAAAGTATCTTTTCATATATCTCGTCAGAGATAACAAAGATTTTCTTTGCAACGCAAATTTTCGCGATCGCTTCAAGCTCTTCTTTTGTATAGACACAACCCGTCGGATTAGAAGGACTATTGAGAATAAGAACTTTTGTCTTGGTTGAAATGGTACGCTCTAACTCGGCAACCGTGATCTTGAATTTATTTTCCGGAAGGGTTTTAATGAATCGGGGCTTTGCTTCGCAGAGATTGACCATTTCAGGATAACTTACCCAATACGGTGACGGGATCAATACTTCGTCGCCTTTTTCGACTAAAACAAAAAGGGCGTTAAAAATACTGTGCTTTGCGCCGCAGGAAACAACGACTTGCGACGGAGCATAGGTAAGGCCGTTATCCTGTTGAAACTTTTTACAAATCGCTGTTTTTAGTTCCGGGATTCCTGTTGTCGGAGTGTATTTTGTAAAACCCTCTTGAATAGCTTGAATCGCCGCTGCTTTTATAAAATCAGGGGTATCAAAATCGGGTTCACCCGCAGCAAAGCTAACGACATCTTTTCCTTCAGCTTTAAGTTTTTTTGCTTTTGAGGTAATTGCTAACGTAGAGGAGGGATTGATCTTTTGGAGACGTTCTGCTAATCGGGTGTCAATTTTCATAGGTCTGGAGCCCAGCACGCTTAAACTCGTGCTCTTTTCACCACTCTGTGGCGACATCCCTATCGGCCAATCCCCCACAGGCCACGCCCATGGAACTCTGGCAACGGGATTAGTAGTTGACAGCCCCGTTTAAAACAATTGTCTCAAACGGGGCTGCTTTCAAACATTCGATTGGGTAAAACAAATTCCCGCTATAAGGAATCCCGTTCTTTCTTAAAGATTCCCTTTAATCCGCCCAAGAAATTTTTTGAAGGCTTCTTGTTGACCGGCGGTCTTTCTTTCGCCCCTTTTTGCTCTTTCTGCTTCTTTTCTTCAGGTTTTTTCTCTTCTGCAGAAACCTCTTCAGCCGAGACATCGATTGCTTCGTCAGCCGATTTTGCCGTTTCTTTTTTCTTTTTAGGCTTCTTTTCTTCTTTCTTCTTTATCTCAGTTAACTCAATGATAACCAACTCAGCGCTATCTCCACGGCGAATACCCAGGTTCATGATACGCGTAAATCCACCTGTTTTTTTTGAGAAACGCGGAGCGATATCAGTAAAAATGAGTTTAACCAATGCATGGTCCTGCAATAATTGATATACTTTACGCCTGGCATTTAACGTATCCTCTTGCGCCAAGGCGAGAAGTCGATCAACCATTGCTTTGGCTGCCTTCGCGCGCTGCTTGGTCGTCTTAATGCTCTGATAGGTCAACAGGTTGCGCACCATCGAAAGCATTGTCGCACGTCGATAGCTGGTAAAGCGGTTAATCCTGAACTTCGTTAGTTTGTGTCTCATGGCAGTATTAGACTTTCTTTAGTTTCTTGCTATCAACCTGCATGCCAAGAGTCAAGCCCATGCCGGCAAGCAAATCTTTGATCTCAGTCAACGATTTTTTTCCAAAGTTCTTAAAACCCAACATCTCATCTTCGGATCTCTTAACAAGATCGGCGATGACCTTAATATTGGCTTCACGCAAACAATTCGAGCTCCTGACCGACAACTCAAGTTCTGAAATCGGCAGCCTTAATTTCTCGTACAAAGAAACTTCTTCTTTTGTCATCTCCGGCTCTTCCTCTTCAATCTCTTCAGGAAGCTGCCCAAAGTTAACAAAAATATCCAAATGCCGCTGGAGGATATTAGACGCGTATAACAACGCATCTTTCGGAGTGATCGCTCCGTTCGTAAAGATCTCCAGGACTAACTTGTCATAATCAGTGCGCTGTCCTACGCGGGTATTTTCAACATAAAAGTTTACTTTTTTGACAGGGCTAAAAATTGAATCGATGGGAATTACCCCTGCCGTCATTTCTTCTTTTTTGTTTGCCTCAGCGGACACATAACCGCGTCCCCGCGCTACTTCCATTTCAAGATGGAATTTAGCATCCTTTGTCAACGTCGCGATAAGAAAATCGGGGTTGATAATTTCAATCGTATCATCAGCCTCAATATCTTTACCGGTAATAGGACCTTTTTCATCTTTTTTAATGCTGATCGTTTTCGGGATCTTTGAATGGGAGTTCAAAACTAAACTCTTAAGATTCAAAATGATCTCGGTAACATCTTCCATAACACCGGGAAGGCTCGAAAATTCATGCGAGACACCATGGAACTTCACTGAAGTAATCGCACTACCTTCTATCGATGAAAGCAATACTCGACGCAACGCATTCCCGAGTGTCACGCCATATCCCCGTTCAAACGGCGCGGCATAGAACTTGCCGTACGTGTTTGTGTAGGTAGCTTCATCGCATTCAAGCTTTTTCGGTAGTTGAAAATCTCTCCACTTAATACCCATTTTTCCTCCCTATCCTACTGGAGCCCTCAGGAAAAATCCGCAGGCCCTCTTATAAACCGCCCCCTGGGGCGACGTCCCTATCCGCCTTTTTGGCAAAGGGATTAACGGTAAGAACAATCTCTTCTTACAGGTTACTTCGAATACAACTCAACGATCATCTGTTCTTGAATAGTCGCCGGGATATCTTCTTTTTCCGGTAACCGTACAACTTTTGCCGTCAAATTCGACGGATCGAACGAAAGCCATGCAGGAACGCTGCGCTCCTTGCTTAACTCAATATTCTCTTTGACTTTCTTGATCGCGCCTTCTTTTGCCTTCACGGTAATCACATCATCCTTAACAATAAGATACGACGGTATATTGACGCGTTTGGCATTAACCAAAATGAAGTTATGCCTCACCATCTGCCTGGCCTGAGCGCGGCTCGTTGCCAAACCAAGACGGAATACCACATTATCTATTCTTCGCTCCAAAAACTGCAAGAGAACCTTACCGGTAACACCCTTGGTCTTTGACGCGTGCTTAAAATACAAGCGGAACTGCTTTTCCAATACACCATACATCCACTTGACTTTCTGTTTTTCACGCAACTGAACACCATAGTTTGAAAGCTTGACCCTATTGGAGCCATGCTGTCCGGGAGGCGTGGCGCGTTTTGCGATCGTACATTTAGGCCCGGAACATTTATTGCCTTTCAGGAAAAGCTTCTCCCCTGCCCGGCGACATAATCTGCAATTTGCTTCGGTATAACGTGCCATAACTTAAACTCTCCTTTTCTTCTTGGGACGACAACCATTATGCGGAATAGGAGTCACATCTTTAATCGAGGTAATAGTTAACCCGCCTGCCTGTAACGCGCGAATAGCGGACTCACGGCCAAAACCAGGTCCCTTAACCAGCACATCGATCTCTTTTATACCAATATCTTTTGCTTTACGGGCAGCGTCCGTCGCAGCTACCTGTGCCGCAAAAGGCGTAGACTTCTTAGAACCTGCGTACCCGACAACACCCGGCGCGCTCCACACAAGCACATTACCCTGTTTATCCGTAATCGATATTATGGTGTTGTTAAAACTTGCCTGGATATGCGCAATACCTGCGGTAATACCCTTTGCTAACTTTTTCTTTTTTGCTTTATCTTTCGTCGCCATAGTACGTGTGTGTCTCCTTTAATGCCCGATTATTTCTTCCCGGGCTCTGCTTTTTTAACGATAGCCATACCGCCTTTACGCGGCCCCTTGCGGGTCCTGGCATTCGTTCTCGTGCGCTGGCCGTGAACGGGTAACCCCTTTTTATGGCGAGATCCCCGGTACGAACCAATATCCATCAACCGTTTTATATTCTGACCGATATCGCGACGAAGGTCACCTTCAACTCGGTAGTTCTTCTGTAAAACCATGGTTATACGGGAAACTTCCTCGTCACTGAGATCTTTTGCGCGCTTATCAGGACTAATACCCGCTTCTTTTAAAATATCATTCGAGTTTACCCTGCCCACCCCGTATAAATACGTAAGTGCTATTTCTATTCGTTTTTCTTTCGGGATGTCAACACCTAAAATCCTCGGCATATAAATACTCCTTCTTCGGACGCTTACCCTTGTTTTTGTTTATGTTTGGGATTCGAGCAAATGACGCGCACAACCCCCTGCCTTCTAATGATCTTACATTTATCGCAAATCTTCCTAATCGATGCTTTCACTTTCACGTTTCAATCCTCCGGTTACTTAATGCGAAAAGTAATTCTTCCCCTCGACAGATCGTAGGGTGAAAGCTCGAGTTTTACGCGATCACCCGGCAAAATACGGATAAAATTCATCCTCATTTTTCCCGAAACATGCGCTAATACCTCATGCCCATTCTCAAGCTTAACCCGGAACATTGCATTCGGCAGTGTTTCCGAAATTACACCTTCTGTTTCGATCAAATCTTCTTTTGCCATATTCCCCTTACCGCGTTAATATTTCCGGCCCCGCATCGGTTATCGCTACCGTATGTTCAAAATGGGCTGAATTTAACCCATCAACTGTTACCGCGGTCCAGCCATTTTCAAGAACCTTTGATTCCCACGAACCGGTATTAACCATCGGCTCTATTGCTAAAACCATTCCCCGCTTCAAAATCGGTCCCCGATGAGCCATACCGAAATTCGGCACTTCCGGATCTTCGTGCAACTGTATCCCTATACCATGGCCTACAAATTGGCGCACAACGCTAAAACCGTATCGCTCTACGTAATTCTGTATCGCGCTGGATATATCCGAAAGATGATTATTAACGCGCGCATGCTTTATTCCTTCAAGAAGTGCTTGACGCGTAACCTCAATGAGCTTCTTGTCACGGGATGAAATGCCACCAACAGCAACCGTGATCGCCGCATCACTAAAATAACCTTCGTAGCTGATACCGATATCAACACTAAAGATATCGCCTTCTTTTAAGATCCTCTCTCCCGGGATCCCATGAACTATTTCGTTATTAACGGAAGCGCAAATAGTTGCCGGATATCCCCGATACCCCTTAAAAGCCGCTTTTACCTTTCCCTCGCTATAAGGGACTCAGCCACCTTGTCAATGGAAACAGTCGTTACTCCTGCTTTTATGCTCTTACGTAACTCCTGCAGGATCTTAGCAAGTATCTTTCCGGATACCCGCATAAACTCCAAATCTTTATCAGACTTTAGAGGTATCATGTGCGTTCTTGGCAAGACGGATAATGATATCTAACACCGTCTCTGATGAATCATCAGCGCAAACGCGATGTAACTTTTTTTTCTTTTCGTAATAACTGATCAATCCTGATGTTGCTCGCAAATACACCTCAAGGCGTTTACGTATTGTCTCTTCCTTATCATCGGCACGGGTGTATAAAGACCCGCCGCACGCATCACAAACGTCCTGTACACGAGGCGGCATATTTGTCTTATGAAAATTAAGACCGCACTTACTACAGACCAACCTTCCGCACAAACGCTGAATAACCACAGGCTCGCTGGCGTCTAAGTACACCACGATATCAATGCTTCGCTTGCGCTCGGTCAAAAGTTTATCGAGTATCTCAGCCTGCGGTATCGTGCGCGGATACCCATCAAGAATAAATCCATTGCGCACATCCGCACGATCGATCCTATCCGCAAGCATCGCAGTCAACAAGTCATCAGGCACCAATGCTCCTTTATCCATGTAAGCCTTCGCCTGCTTTCCCAATTCCGTACCTTGCGTCACATTATGCCGCAGCATATCTCCCGTTGAAATATGCGGAAGCTTTAAACGTTCAGCTAAGGTCTTTGCCTGCGTGCCTTTACCCGCGCCCGGAGGTCCTAACAACTCTATAATCATTATCGTCGTCCCCTGATCTTAGTGCCTTTAATAAAACCTTCATAGTGATGCATTAATAAATGAGATTCAACTTGTTTAACCGTATCCAACATAACACCGACGATGATCAGGATACCGGTACCTCCGAAAAACGAAGCGACAAGATACGGGATCTGCATCCACGCCATAATAATATCGGGGAAAATAGCGATAAAAGCAATGAATAACGCGCCCGCAAGCGTGACCCTCGTCATGACAAAATCCAAATATTCCGCCGTAGACGTACCCGGACGGATACCCGGAACAAATCCACCGTACTTTTTCATATTATCCGCTAAATCTATCGGGTTAAAAACAATTGCGGTATAGAAATAGCAAAAGAAAATAATCAAAAGCGCATACACGACCGAATACAGAACATTCCCTCTCATGAGCATATGCGCAAAATTCTGGAATGCAGGATTCGGGATGAACGAAGCGATCGTAGCCGGAAATAAAATTATCGACTGCGCAAAAATAATAGCGATAACCCCTGAAGTATCAACCTTCAAAGGAATATACGTACTCTGTCCGCCAAAAACTTTACGTCCAACGACCCTCCGGGCATACTGCACGGGAATCTTACGCTGCGCCTGAGTGACCATGATGACGGAAAAAACAACCGCAACCAAAAAGAACGCCATAATGGGGAGTTTCCATATCTCAATTCCCCCCTGAGCCCCTTTATTGGCGAACATCAACATGTACAACTGATGAATAGCGGCCGGAATACGCGAAACGATACCTGCCGTGATCATTAAGGATATCCCGTTACCGATACCCTTTTCCTGGATCTGCTCCCCCAACCACATGATAAAAATAGTTCCCGTAGTCAGCGTTAAAACAGTCAGGATACGAAAACCCCATCCGGGGTCCATAACGATCTTTAAACCTTCGAACCGCGCGGGATTTTCAAGCCAGAGTGCGATAAAATACGACTGAATAATAGAGAGCACAACAGTGCCGTATCTGGTGAACTGGTTGATCTTCTCGTGACCGGCCTTGCCTTCTTTTGCCAATTTCTCAAGCGCAGGGATAACCGCAGTTAACAACTGCATAATAATAGAACTTGAGATATAGGGCATAATACCGAGGGCAAAAATAGTCAAACGCTCCATAGCACCACCCGAAAACATATTAATTATGCCAAAGAGCGCCCCGCCCTGGGAACTGGCGAATCGATTAAAAAATTCCGCTAATGCCGCGCCGTCAATACCCGGAGTCGGAATATAACAGCCGATCCGATATACCAATATCAATGCCGCAGTTATTAATAATCTTCTTTTTAAATCAGGTATCTTAAGAGAATTCGCCAGTGCGTTAAGCATTCACAACCTCGAACTGCGAGCCGGAATTCTTAAGTTTTTCCTGGGCGGATTTTGAAAAAGCATGCGCCTGTATGGTCACCGCTTGTTTCACGTCACCTTCCCCCAGTATCTTGACAGGTTTATTCTTATCTTTAATAAGACCGCGCGCTTCTAAAACATCAAGCGTAATTGCCGTCTCTTTAACACGCGCTAGATCCGTCAAATTAACGATCTGGTACGTTTTCTTGAATTTACTGGTAAAACCGCGTTTTGGCATACGCCTGATGAGCGGAGTCTGTCCTCCTTCAAAACCCAGGTACATATCCCTGCCGGCGCGCGAAGTCTGCCCTTTACTTCCTCGCGTTGAGGTCTTTCCATGCCCGGAGCTGGATCCACGACCAAGCAGTTTCTTGCCTTTATGCGCGCCAAACGGAACTCTCAAAACATGCAAACCATATTTTACCTGAACGACTTGCTTTTCTTCGTCTGACACAGCCTTAGGCGCGAGAGCCTTTTTTTTCTCTCCCCCGACTGCCTTTTTGACAGCGCGTTTCTTAATAACAGCTGATTTTTTAGTGGTCTTTTTATCCATTGTTACGCCTTTAAATTTGTTAACCCATCCATAGTAGCCTTAATAACATTGATGGGGTTGTTAGACTTCAAGGATTTCGTCAAAATATTCTTGATACCTGCTGCCTCGCAAATCGCACGAACCGGTCCCGATGCGATGATTCCGGTACCTTCGGAAGCGGGCTTCAACAACACTTTTGCCGCCCCATACTCTCCGATTATCTCATGCGGAATAGACGACCCCTCGCGAGAGATATTTACCAGACTTTTTTTTGCTTTCGTTAAAGATTTCCTGATCGCGTCGGCAACTTCATTTGCCTTATCCAAAGCAAAACCAACGCGTCCTTTGGTGTCTCCCACGACTACCAAAGCGCTAAAATGCATCTTTTTGCCGCCCTTCGTTACTTTCGTAACTCGGTTGATGGAGATTACTTTTTCGATATATTCGGATTGTTCTATCTTGAGCTCACGCATATTAGAAAATTAATCCCCCTTTTCTTAGACTATCGGCAAAAGCCTTGACACGCCCATGATACAAATAACCGGCGCGGTCAAAAATAATCTGGGTTATACCTTTTTCCTTGGCCTTTTGAGCAAAGAAAGCGCCAAATATCTCCGCTCCTTTGACATTGCCGCCGTCCGCGACTTTCCCTCTCACTTCTTTATCCATCGTAGACAGGGAAAAAAGTGTTTTATCTGACGCATCATCAATAACCTGAGCGATAATATGATCGAGGCTGCGCTTTATGACAACTCGAGGGCGCTGTTCGGTACCGCGCATGCGCATTTTAATGCGCGTATGCCTTTTCATCCGTGATGCTACTCTTTTATTTCTGATCTTTTTCTTCATGGTATATATATCCTATCGATTTATCCGTTATTTACCGGAAGCCTGAGCTTTACCAACCTTCTTCTTCACCTGTTCACCAACAAACCTAATCCCCTTGCCTTTATACGGCTCTGGAGGATAAATCGCGCGAATTTCAGCCGCAACTTGCCCGACCTTTTCTTTATCTATCCCGCTAATGGTAACCAGTGTCGGTTTCGGTGTCTCAATCTTAATACCGGGAGGGATGACAAAATTAACAGGATGAGAAAATCCCAACGCCATATTCAAATTACTGCCTTGTACGGCAGCCTTGAAACCAACGCCGATGATCTCCATTTCCTTTACGTATCCTTCGGTGACCCCCTTGATCATATTCAGGATAAGCGCTCGGACTAAACCGTGCATAGAACGGTCAAGCTTTGTATCGGCAACCCGAGTAACAAAAAGCTGGTTATCCTTCATTTCGACCTTAACGCGATCAGACAAAGGACGGTTCAATTTTCCTTTCGGACCTTCAACAAAAATCTTTGAGTCCTTACATTCGATCTTGACCCCTTGCGGAACTACTACAACTTTTTTACCAATACGTGACATAATAATCCCCTACCAGATATAGCCGATAACTTCGCCGCCCAAGCTTAACTCACGGGCTTCTTTATCGGTCATGATTCCCTTTGACGTTGTCATTATCGCAAGACCTCTCCCGCGCAATACATTCGGGACCTTATCGCGCTTAACATACACACGCAACCCCGGCCTTGAAACACGTTTAATATTTCGTATCGCCGATTTTCCGGCGACATATTTGAGATAAATACGAACAAGCCCCTGCTTTTTATCTTCAATCAACTTAAAGGTTTCGATATAGCCTTCCCGCTTTAAGATTTCAAGGATTGCCTTCACGGTATTCGACGCAGGCGCATCCACGTTCTCCTTACGGCTCATAATCGCATTCCGAATAATAGTGAATGCATCTCCGATCAAATCTGTCCTTGCCATAACTTTTTCTTCTCCCTAGAGCCCCGCGAATATTCTCCGCAGGTCCTTTTTAATTCGCCTTTTTAGGCGATATCCCATCAGGCATCCATACACGGGCGTAGTCCGTGACAAACTGCCAAGGGAATTAACTACCAGCTCGCTTTTTTAAGACCCGGAATAACACCTGCCCAGGCTAATTCCCTGAAACAAAGGCGGCACAAACGGAACCGGCGAAGATATCCGCCGGAACGTCCGCAAATCTCGCAACGATTATACTTACGGGTAGAAAACTTCGGTTTATTCTTCCAACGCGCTATCTGTGAATTCTTTGCCATCTCTACGCTTTCTCACTTTCATTGCTCTCGACAAAAAACGGCATGCCGAACAGTTTCAATAATTCCTTGGACATCTCTTTTGATGTTGAATTCTTAATCACGAACGTTATATCCATACCTTGCGCGCGGGTAATCCGGTCATACTCCAACTCCGGAAAAATCCCCTGTTCCGTCAGACCTAACGTATAATTGCCGGCCTTATCAAATGAAGTATTCGGCACTCCGCGAAAATCACGGATACGCGGCATAGCCGCATTAAGGAACCTATCCATAAATTCGTACATCATATTCTTTCGCAGCGTAACCATACACCCAACGGGCTGTCCGGCACGGATCTTAAAATTCGAAATAGCTTTCTTGACGCGCTTTACCACCGGTTTCTGTCCGGTAATTGCGGTAAGCTCTTCGACAGCCTTATCAAGTATCTTCACATCCTGGGTTGCTTCGCCAACGCCCATGTTAACGACAACCTTGACGATACGAGGAACAGCAAGCTTATTCTTAAGCCCGAACTTCTCCTGCATCGCCGGAACGATTTCACTTCTGTATTTTTCTAATAATCGGGGAGTCATACTATATGGCCTCTTTACACTCTTTACAATAACGAACCTTTGATTTATCCTCTAAAAACTTAAATCCGACACGAACGGGACGCGAACAGCTTTTACAGACCAACGCAAGATTGGAAACATGTATCGATTTCTCGATGGAAACGATACCACCCTTCTGATCTTGCCGCGTCTGACGTTTGTGCTTTTTTACCGTATTGATACCCTCAACAAGCAAACGTTTTCCGCCGTCAACAACGCTGATCACTTTGCCCTTTTTCCCTTTATCCTTACCTTTTGTTGCTTGCACGATATCGTTCTTTCTGATCTTAAGCATTATATTACCTCAGGCGCTAATGAAATGATTTTGGTGAAATTGCGTTCGCGCAACTCGCGGGCAACAGGCCCGAATACACGCGTACCTTTTGGATTCTGCTGATTATCAATAATAACTACGGCATTGCGGTCAAAACGCAACAAAGAACCGTCTGCCCTGCGGATCGCCGACTTGGTTCGTACAATGACAGCCCGGGCAACTTCACCCTTTTTTACGGCCGCATCAGGCGCAGATTCCTTAATATTAACGTTTATGGTATCCCCGATATCGGCAATAAAGCAATTCTTTTTACCGAGAACGTTGATAAACGACGCTTTTTTTGCTCCCGTATTATCAGCCACATCTAAAATTGAACGTAATTGTATCATTTTACTACCTCATCATCTTTTAAGACAATACCTGCATCCTGCGCCTTTTTAACGATTCCCACTAAACGAAAACGCTTGTCTTTTGAAAGCGGCCTTGTCTCTTCGATCTTGACCTCATCACCGATATTGGCGATTTCTTTTTCATCATGTACCTTAAATGCAGTGGCGGATTTTAAAACACGGTTGTACAATGCATGCTTTGCCACTCTAACCACGCGAACAACGATGGTCTTATCCATCTTATCGCTGAGAACCACGCCAATAAACTGCTTTCGTATGCCCATATTATTTCTCTTTCTTTTCGTTCAATAAAGTCTGTATTCGCGCGATATCCCTACGGATAGCGGAAAACTGATGAGGTTTCTCAACCCTGCCGGTATACCGTTGATTGCGCAGTTTAAAGAGCTCTTCCTTGAGGCTCTTTTCTTTGACTCGTAACTCTTCGTTCGATAATCCCCGTAACTCCTGCATCTTCATGATTATTCCCTCTTATCTATGCGCACGTGTGATGAATTTTGTCCGCATCGGAAGCTTATAGGCTGCCATTCTAAAACATCTCTTTGCATACTCTTCCGGAATGCCGCCTAACTCAAAAAGGATCCTCCCTCGCCGCACCACGGCTACCCAATGATCAAGATCACCTTTTCCCTTACCCATACGAACTTCAGCAGGTTTCTTCGTGATTGATTTATCCGGAAAAATACGAATCCACATTTTACCACCCTTATTAAGCTGCCGCGCTAACAAAACTCGCACCGCTTCGATCTGCGTATTCTTAATCCAGCCGTTTTCAAGGACCTTTAATCCAAATTCTCCAAACGCCAGATTTGCACCCGTAGTCGCAATGCCCCGACGCATCCCTTTTTGCAGCTTGCGATATTTAACTCTTTTTGGCATTAAAACCATATCAATCCCTCACTTATTGTTTCGGAGCGCCTTCTTGCGGTTGCGCTTGTTCCTTTTCTTCTGATTTAGCAACAGGCATTACAACTCCTGGTCTGCCTAAAATATCACCTTTATAGATCCAAACCTTAACACCTATCAAACCGAACGTCGTCAATGCTTCCGCTATAGCAAAATCGATATCGGCCCTTAAAGTAGCCAACGGTATCTTCCCTTGCCGGTAATTTTCGGTACGAGACATTTCAGCACCATTCAAACGTCCGGAACATGAGATTTTAATTCCTTTTGCGCCAGCCGACATCGTCTGTTCAATCGCCCGCTTAACTGCCCTACGAAAAGCCACCCGCTTCTCAAGCTGAAGAGCAACATTCTCAGCTACAAGTTGCGCATCAAGAGCAGGCTGCTTTACCTCTTCTATATCAATAGAAAGCTCTTTCTTCACTAACGCATTCAAATCACCGCGTAAACGCTCAATATCAGCGCCATGGCGCCCGATAATAATACCCGGACGTGCCGAATGAATGCGGATCTTCACTTTTTCCGTCAAACGCTCAATCACGATTTTAGCGATCGCTGCCTGCTTAAATTTTGATTTGATATATTTGCGGATCTTATAATCTTCGTTAATAAAACGCGCATAATCCTTGGCCTTGGCGTACCATCTACTGTTCCAAGTCTTAATATAACCGATTCGTAAAATTAATGGACTTACTTTATGCCCCATGCATCACTCTCCTGACTTTAAATCTAATTCAATTCTAATATGCGAAGTACGCTTTCGTATCGGTGTAGCTCGGCCAAACGCCGCCGCTTTGAATCGCTTCCAAGCCGGCCCATTATCGCATACGATCTTTGAAACATACAGCTGGTTGGCGCTAAAACCTTTTACTTTTGCGTTTGCCACCGCCTGTTTCAAAATCTTTTGCAAAACGTCCGTCGGGCGTTTATTGGTATGCATCAATATCGCCAAGGCCTGCGCAACTTCCTTATTGCGGATAAGATCCATCACAAGGCGTGTTTTGGTCGGCGATACCCTTAAAAATTTTCCTTCGGCTTTGACTAACATTTTCTTCCCTCTATAAACTATGCACCATCAACAATGAACTCATTATTACGTCTTTTCCGCTGCCTTCTTGCCTTTTACGCCGCCGTTTTTCTCGATCTTCGCAGCAAGAATCTCCACCGCCTGATCGAGCGTCAGGTTTTCCGGATCATAGGCCTTTGTCACCGTGGCCATCACCTTGCCCCATTTGACATAG
>CAZJJL010000009.1:0-3710 GCA_964546325.1 uncultured Planctomycetales bacterium
TTACTACGCAGCGATAGTTCTGTCAAGAGGAATTTTACCTATATATACTGATTCACCGCATTGAGCAACGCTCTGCTATACCGCGGCAAAAGAAGCCATCCTGTAAATCAGGAGAGCAAGGGAATGGTTTGCAGAAGCTCTTCTTCATCAGGCAAATCAACCAGGGACTCATACCCATACGCCTTATAGAGGACCTGAGATTGGTCGGTAATGAACACTGCTGCCAAGAATAACGGGATCTGCACATCAACAAAATACCGGGAGAAAACCGATCTATTGCGATCAACCAAAAGCTCAAAACGAAGCTCTTGCGCCAAGGCATATTCCCTCAGCACATCGGCGTCATCACAAGAAACAGCAATAATCTGAGCGTTAAATTCCTGAAAATTACCGGAGACAGCGTTGAGCACCTCCAGATAATCGCGCACGCCGGTATCTTCAAGGCTGACGAAAAAGAAAAGGAGCAGGTTCTTTTTGCCCATCAGATCATGCGTAGAGCAAACCTTCCCCTTAACGTTGGGAAGCCGAAAACCAGGCACCTGGTTTCCTTTTGAAATCGGCGTAAAACGCCGCGGATCCATATTCAGAATTTCCCCTTTGTCAACCGCTCGCGAACAAGATCGCTCACCAACTTCCCATCTGCCCTTCCGGCAATAGCAGTATTTACTTCCTTCATGACCCTGCCCATATCTTTCAATGACAAAGCGCCTGTTGCAAGCGCAACCTCTTCGATGATCCGCTTGACCTCCTCAAGAGGAAGTTCCGCAGGGAGATATGCCTTTAAAAGAGCCATCTCCTGCACCTCTTTTTCCGCCAGATCTTTTCTTCCGCCTTTTTCGAATTGATCGATCGAGTCCTGCCGTTGCTTGATCTGTTTTTTTATGATCGCGGCCGCCTCATCATCGTCTAAAACATCTTTTTTCTTGGCAATGGCCACATTTTTGAACTCAGCCCGTAAAAAGTTCAAGACCGTAGAACGCACCGTATCGCGCGCTTTCATCGCTTCCTTATAATCGCTCATGATCTTATCTTCTAACATACGCTACTCCTCTTCTGGTCAACCGGTTATCGTACACGACATACTATCACAATACAATCCTATTGCCTGTTTTGACGCGGCGATAGCTAAACTAAGAGATTCTGTATGTTATACCGCTATATCGCGTCTGAACGCCCGCAAACGCTTCTCAAGATCAAGACGCTTCAGACCGCAGGTTTTTTCTAAACCAAACCCCTCTACGTTAAACGAGGCAGCGATCGTGCCATAGGCAATTGCTTTTTTCAAAGTAGCGGCATTCACCTTACCGGCGCGCGCTAAATACCCCATAAAGCCGCCGGCAAACGTATCTCCTGCTCCCGTCGGATCAAGCACCTTATCGGTCGGATACGCAGGTAAGAGCAGCGTATGCGAATCAGATTGCAGCAAAACACCATGCTCCCCTTTTTTAATAAGCACGATACGCGGACCATATGAACGCAGGCACGTGGCGGCTTTTATCAAATTCGTCTGGCCCGTTAAATCGCGCGCTTCCTGATCGTTAGCGACATAAATATCGACTTTCTTCATAACTCGCATGAGCGCGGCGCGTTTTGTATGGATCCAAAAATTCATACTATCGAGCCCGACAATGCGCGGATTGCTCATGCTCGCTAAAAGATGGCCCTGGATATCCGGATCAACATTCGCTAAAAAGATATTTTTAAAACGCTTCTGCCCCGACGTAAGCTGGGGCCGGAAAGTAGCCAACACCCCCAAATGCGTATCGAGCGTCTTTGCGGAATTTAGGTCCCCCGAATACTCGCCTTTCCAACGGAACGTATCGCCGGATTCTTTTATAAGAGAAGTCGTATCGACACCCTTGCTGTTGAGAAAACGAATGTGCTTTTCAGGAAAATCCTTGCCGATGACCGCAACAAGGCTTACATCCGTAAACAAACGTGCTGACATCGAAAAATGCGACGCCGAACCGCCAAGCAGATCTTGGCGCCTGCCAAAGGGAGTCTTCACTGAATCAAGTGCCACGGTACCTAAAACCAGTATGCTCATGTAAACCTCACCGAATAAAAATAAACGTCAATGCCGCCGCTAAGAGACAATACCATCCGAAATAATGAAGTTTTGCCCTGCGGATAACAAACCGGAGGAACCATAACGAAACAAAACCTGCCAGGACACTGGCAATAAAACCGCTCAATAACACGACAGCGCTTTGCTGCACAGCGCGATCAATATGCCTAAGCTCAAGCACCGCAGCACCAAGTATAGCCGGGATACCGACAATAAAAGCATAGGCAAACGCTTTTTCACGCTCAAGGCCGCGGAACAAAAGTGTCGCAATCGTAGTGCCGGAACGCGAAATACCGGGAATAATAGCGATCCCTTGCGTTAAACCAAGGACCCAGGCATCAGACCATCGAAAATCAGACCGGCCTTTTCGATCGATGACCAGTTTCGTCGATAAGAGGAGGATCCCGCTGACGATCCAAAAAAATCCGACCGCGCGCGGCGAACTAAACAGGCTCTCAAAAAGATCTTTCCCCGCAACACCGATACCCCCCGTTACCAGCGTCACGATAAGTATTTGGCCAAGCGTTTTCTTGCTACCGAACACACCCACGATGTCCTTCCAGAAGAAAATAACCAATGCAAGCAGTGTTCCTAAATGCAATACAACATCAAACGCAATAACCCCTTCTTTCATCCCAAAAAGATGCTGGAAAATAACCAGATGACCGGAACTGCTCACCGGAAGAAATTCCGTCAACCCTTGAATAATGCCTAAAATAACCGGTTGCACCATACCATCTCCTCTTTATAATGCCGGCGGATGAACACCGTATACGTACACAGGAATATTCGATACAGGATGCCCTGAACCGCAATTACCCAAAAACCTCTTGTAACGCATTATCAACGATCTCTACATCCCAGTTATGCGTCAGCAACTCCTGGCGGATCACAGCCGGAAGAACACCTTCGCTCTTTTTCTGACGCACAAAAGCGATCAACACCCCAACATTATAATGCTGCGTCCGGTCAAATGCAAGGGTCAGGGGGCGCTCCACCTCACTGGCATTACGCCAATACGCCCATACCCCCATAAGCAACGGTAACGCAAATACCGCAAGCGATCCGTAAAATAAAAACGGTGTACTCGCACCCAAAACATACGCGGCAATGCTCCAATAGACATCAAACAAATAATGCGCCACAATAAGCGGAATAATGCCGTAGCGCAGGAAAATAATACCGTAGATAATACCGATAACCCCCACCTCAATCCCCCGGAACCAAACAGGAAAGATCGCATATCCCGAGTGTCCAAATCCCCATACCAACGCGGTTCCGATAACCGCCAATACCAAACGCTTCGTGTATTTCGTAAACCAACCCATGCCGAAAATACGGAACATGATCTCTTCATTCAAACTTGCGTTCAACGCCAGAGCAAATGCTCCAAAAAACGGAACATACGCCGAGGAAAACTGGACCAACGTGATCCACTCCTTCCAAACCCCGAGATATTTCTGACCGAACCAAAACAGCCCTGACTGCACGCCGATCATAACAAGAAAGATCAAATATCCGAATAAAACGGCCCGAGCCAACGAACGGGTAAAAAAAGAACTCCGGATATAATGGGATAGCGAAGCAAAAGGACGATCAGGAAAAACTTCTGTATGGAGCGTTTCTCCGGCAAGCCCCGGCA
>CAZJJL010000009.1:3720-5279 GCA_964546325.1 uncultured Planctomycetales bacterium
ATAACCAAAAGATTAATCGAATTCCTTAAGAGAACGATGCCTAAGAACGCCCCCATGGAAACACTCGTCTGATACCCGAAGAGAATGCTTTGAAAATTGTTCATGAGAGAACCGAAATTAACCGCAAGGAGAAAAACAGCGCACCATATATACCATTTTTTGCAGCTTCGCACAATGGATTGACTTCTCTTTTGCACGACGATCGAAATGGAAATAATAAGCAAAATAATAAAAACAATGAAGTAGATATTCACCAGATACTCGCCGAGAACAAGCTGCTGCGAAATGTCGCGCTCAAACTGCTCAGGAATATCAAGGTCCTGCGTATAGAACGTGCGGATCTCGTTTCCGGAAACGGTCACCCCTAAAAGAAGCTTTGCCCCTCCTTTATCCGTTTCCCAAGGGATATACACGCCCTTTTTCTCCCAGGAGAATGCGTAATCGATACGCTTTTCATACCGCTTGATCTTCTCCTCATGGAAATCATACGCTGCTAAATGTACCGCATACGCCTGCGTAAGGAATTGCTCGGCCTGAAGGCGAGCTGCTTCTTTTGAGACCTGCGGCCGCTCCTCGATATCCTCGATACGATGCGTGTAACTGATGATCGCGCCGGTCCGGGAACTGACTTCAACCGTATACTCTTCTTTCTGGAATTCGCGAAAAAACCGTATCCGCCAATAGAACAAATCATACTGCTGCTCCCGTAAGAACTTTTCTTCCCCCGCAAAGCCCACGGTTCTCTGCAAATAACGGTCTGTCCAGTCGTCGCTCTTAAAAACAACTGCCGTTTGATAATCATCTACCGCAACTCCGCGCTGGCGCACGAACGACTGCGCGATACCAAGCGCTTTTTGACGGTCAACCGATAATCCAACCGTCGTAAATTGCGGATAGCCGCAATAAAACCACGCGACAAAACAAACCGCCGCCAGACAAATACCTAAACCCCATTCCCGAAAAGATAGTTTTTTCATGGCTAATGGCTCTCCAGAAAAGCCGTCAGGTCCGGCGGAAGGGGAGCTTGGACAAAAACCTTCTGTTTTGTGACAGGATGGATGAATTCGACGGATAAAGCATGCAGACAAAGCCGTTTAGCGCGCACGATAAAATCGCGGCGAAAAGCGAATTTCGTTTCTCCGAGTATAGGATGGCCGGCAAAACCGAAATGGATCCTGATCTGATTCGTCCTGCCGGTGACCGGATAAACCTCAACGACGCTATAACCGTTGCGTTTTTCAAGCAATCGATAGCGCGTTTCCGCAGGAGCTCCTTCAATATGCTTGGTAATAACGCCATCGGCGTGTTCCATAGAGCCGCGGACGAACGCCAGGTAAACCTTTTTTACTTTGCGCTCATGGAATACATGCATCATCTTCTGCTGCGGTGATTTCCCTTTTGCATATATAATCACGCCGGATGTTTCACGGTCTAATCGATGGCACGGATGCACTCGGTAAGAAGCGCCCTTTTACCGTCCGACAGGTCAGGGCCGGATGGCGCCGCAGCCACCGACCGCGTCGGTGTAGCGGCCGAGGCAACGGCAGGTGAGGCAGACG
>CAZJJL010000009.1:5289-12727 GCA_964546325.1 uncultured Planctomycetales bacterium
GTCTTCGTAGAGAACCGGAATATTCACGTTCGCTAGACGATCTCGATCATGCGGTTAATTGCTTGTAAGGCGCGTTGACGCACATCGGCGGAGACTTTAACCTCTTCCTTCATCTCTTCAAGCGCCCAAAGGACTTTTTCCTGTGTTGTCCGTTTCATATTCGGACACACCGCAGCTTCGGTAGCCGCGTAAAACTCTTTGGTAGGGTTATCTTTCTTAAGACGGTAAATAAGCCCGACTTCAGTCCCCACGATAAATTCCTTGGCCTCGTTCTCTTTGGCATATTTTGCCATCTGACTCGTAGAAACCACTGCATCGGCAAGCGCGACAACCTGAGGAAGACATTCGGGATGCACCATGACTTTGGCAAACGGATGGAAGCTTTTCTCCCGTTTGATATCTTCGGGAAGGATCTTAACATGCGTCGGACAAAACCCTTTCCATGAAATAAGTTTTCTGCCTGTCGCTTTTGAAACATAATCGGCAAGATACTTATCCGGGACAAAGATGATTTCTTTTGCGTCGGATAGATAGTTCACCACGGCAATAGCATTGGTGGACGTGCAGCAATAATCAAGCTCCGCTTTCACTGCCGCCGAAGTATTGACATACCCAACCGCAACCGCATCGGGATGTTCTTTGCGCAAGTGACGGACATCCGCCGGCGTGATCATATTCGCCATGGGGCATCCCGCCTGGATATCCGGAACAATGACCTTTTTATTCGGAGAAAGAATCGCTGCCGTCTCAGCCATAAAATGAACTCCGCAAAAAACAATGACCTTGGCATCGGTTTTTGCTGCCAAACGGCTCAGCTCCAATGAATCTCCGCGGAAATCCGCAATATCCTGCACTTCGGGAAGCTGATAGTTATGAGCCAAAATCACCGCATCGCGTTTTTTCTTAAGCTCTTTGATCCGCTTAACGATATCAGCCTGCATGAATGAACGTAACATTTAAGCAATCACCTTTTCTATGATACCTCCGCCGCAAACGGTATCTTTGTTATACAATACTGCCGATTGGCCCGGGGTAATAGCGAATTGCGGCGTTTTAAAACGTATCGCAAGCTTAGTTCCGGCGGGTTCGACCACGGCGGGAGACTCTTTATGATTATAGCGTATCCGAACCGAGAGAGCAACCTTCTTTTTAAGAGGAGCGCCGCAAAAATGCACATCGGCAACGAGAAACTCGCGTTTCATGACCTCATCGCGGGGACCGACAACAACGGTGTTATGTTCGGAGTCAATACGACTGACATACGCCGGATACCCCAGGGCAACCCCAAGCCCTTCCCGCTGGCCGATCGTATAAAAAGCAGCGCCCTTATGCCGCCCCAATACTGTTCCTCCGCTATTCATCAATGGGCCGGGAACAATACTACTCGGCGCAAACTTCTTCAAGAATCCCCGGTAATCATTATCCGGCAAGAAGCAAATCTCCTGGCTATCCGGTTTACCGGCTACCGCAAGCCCGAATTCTTGAGCCAACTGACGGACAGCATCCTTAATCAATCCGCCGAGAGGAAAAACAATATGTTTGAGCTGCTTTTGATCGACCCGATGCAGAAAATACGATTGATCCTTACGCGCATCTTTCGCTTTTTTAAGAAAAAAATATTTCCCCGATCGAACAACGCGCGCATAGTGGCCCGTCGCCAAATATTCCGCCCCCAAAGAGAGCGTTTTTTGAAGGAGCGCGTCGAATTTAACGAATTGATTGCAGCGCACGCACGGATTCGGAGTCCTGCCGTTCAAATATTCGGCGCAAAAATCCTTGATAACGCGGTCATGAAGCACCTTCTGCATATTGACCACGTAGTGCGGAATATCCAAAACATGCGCCACGCGACGGGCGTCTTCTATACCCTGAACACCGCAACAGGCAGGACGTTTTCCCGCAGCATCGGCAAGATTAAAGCACATGGTAATGCCGATAACATCATGCCCCTGACTCTTGAGGAGCGCGGCAGCAACTGACGAATCAACCCCGCCGCTCATTGCGACAACGATCGTAGACTTTTTCATTGACGATATTATACTCCGGTCAAGGGTCAATTACCACTCCAGTTTAACGCCGCCCTGGATCCAGCGGCCGGGCTGTAAAACTCCGCCTACTTCGCTATACTTGGTATTGGTAAAATTATCCGCCGAAATAAAAGGCTCTACTATGCAGTTACGCAAACGCAGTGTTTTAGAGACTGAAACATTGGCAACGCAATAGCGCTCTCCGTAATAACGCTCAACATACAAAAGCTTCCATGCGAGCTCCCAGCCAAGAAACCGCTGGTTAACGCCAAAAATATAGTTATGCTTGGCTATATCCAACGCATATTTTGAAAAAAATCCGGAAGTTTTCCTATCGGTATCGGTATAGGTATACGAGAATGAGACGGTGTCAACGCTCACAAACCGGTTCCCTATGAACGGCTGAGCCTTTAGAGAACACTCGATCCCGCGAAAATCTACGCTCCCTAAGTTTGTCGCTTGCCATATATCGGTATTTGACGTGCGCGTCCAATCGATAAGATTCCTGCCTTGGCGCACAAAAACATGAACCCCTCCGCTCCAATATCCTTTACGCGCCTCAATACCGGACGTATAGGTATCGGCCTTTTCAGCTTTTAAATCCTGATTTCCCCGATTGCCCGCGTCAGAATAGTAAAGTTCCGTAAAGGTAGGAACCCGAAACCCCCGGGCCCAGGAACTCACTGCATAGAGGGTATCGGTCATAAGCGCATAGCGCCCACTCAAATTCATCGACTCATGCCAACCCCATTGCTGATAATAATCCCCCCGTCCGCGAGCTTCAAAACTAAACCGCTCGGTCAAATCCCTATGCAATCCTCCGGAGATACCCTGATACCACCGAGCGTGTTTTGCAAGATTCGTGGAATCGATTCCGTCCCTGCCAGAAGAAAAACCTGCGGAGAGAATCCCGAAACGCGTAGCGCGCTCAAGATCAGTATCAAAACCATACACATGCGTGGCGTGATTATTTGCCGCAGACGGAGTATTACGACGAAGAATAAACTTATCTACATGCGTACGCCAATACGCATTACCGGTCAAACTTCCCCATTGCGTCGGCGCGCGCAACCCCGTACGCACAAAGTATGTCTGCGTATGTTCCTCTTCTTCGGGGAAAAGATTCGAATAAAACGTCGAGGCGCCGTAATCCTTCTTTTGATACCCGAACATACCATCCAGTACGCCTTCTGCGACATTCTTTGAAAAATAAGCCGTAGCAGTCTTATGTTCGAAGTCGGTGTTCGGCCGCGCTGCGTGCGCTGCGGTGTGGTCATAAGAAACGCGCCCCTGCCATCCCTCATCAGGGTAACTGGCGGAAAAACTTTGGCTGTTTAACGCATACTGACCTCCTCGCGCTTGCAGCTGAACTTTCTTACGTGTGATTTTCTTGGTAATAATATTGATGCTGCCGGCAAGCGCTCCTGCCCCATACCGGGTTGACAGGCCTTCTTTGGTTACCTCAATACGATCAACATCATACAGCGTAAGGGGAATATCAAGATTATAGTGTCCGGTTTGCGGATCATTGATCCTGACCCCGTCTAAAGTAACAGAAACCTGTTCATACGTTGAACCGCGCAATGAAATATCGGCTTGACTCCCGGAAGGCCCGCGCGAACGCACGTCCATGCCCGCAACGTAATTCAGAACATCGGTAAGCGTTTCCATGTGTTCCGCAGCAATTGCATCTGCCGTTATGACTTCCGGGGAAAGGGATGCTCCCTCGTAAGATATGTGCGCACGTGAACGTTTAACGACGATCTTCTCAAGCTGCTGATCAGCATAAGCAATAACAGCGCTTAAGAAAATGCAGGAGCCAAAAATCACTACAGTAATTTTTCTCAACATAGTTCGCCTTATTCGCAACTCAATGTACTGAGCCGAAGTGATACGGTGAGGCGCACGTTAGAGCTTTTCGACAATTGTGCGCAAGGATTTACGTTGAGCGAGAGTACAAGGGTTTAGGCGGAAGTCATTACGAAAGCGAAACGTAAACCGTAGCGCACGGCGAAAAGCGAAGTGCGCTGAACCGTATCACACAGGCTTAAGAATATACCGGGAGCATCACGCTTATATAGATTCCTACTATACTAAGCTTAAACCATACTGTCAACCTAATTGTATTTATTAGTTTACAATTACCGGCAGTGGATGATATCGCCGGCGGTGAGACGCTGGATAAGTCCGTTATCTTTTCGCACCAGAAGAGCTCCGTCATCGTCGATATCAACGGCCTGGCCTTCAAGATGGCTTTTGTGGAGGCTTACTTTCACGCGGCGGCCCAGAGTGATCGAATGCTGCCGCCATGCATCGATGATCTTATTTGATCCGTGCTTTAAAAAGAAGAAATAATGCGCTTCTAACTGGCGAAGGACCCCCTGCAAAAGCGCCGTGCGATTCACCGTATGCCCTGTTTCTTCACGCAATGAAGTCGCAACAGGCAACAGCGTTTTCTTCTCATTATTCACATTTATCCCGAAACCGATGACCGCACAATGCACCTGATCGGACTCGGCCTCAAGCTCCGTCAGGATCCCGCAGAGTTTTTTTGTCCCGATACAAATATCATTCGGCCACTTAATGACTGCTTTAACGGCGCAGTGTTCGTTCACCGCCTCACAGATACTCACCGCAGTCATCAACGTTAAAATCGGCGCTTGGGCAGGGATAATATCAGGGCGAAGGATAAGAGAAGCATAAATACCTTTATGCCGCTGCGAAATCCACTCTCTCCCCATCCTTCCGCGGCCTTTTGTCTGCGTTTCCGCGAGGATCAGCGCGCCCTCGGGCTCTCCTGCTATCCCGCGCTGTACTGCTATATCCATAGTTGAGGGAACGCTTTCAAAAAAATAAACATGCCTGCCCAACACTTTTGTCCCAAGGCCATGGGTAATCTCCTGCGCAAAAAGCCTGTCGGGAGAAGAAACAAGCTTATACCCAAGATGAGGGACCGCAACAATATCATATCCGGCATCTTTAAGCTGGTGGATATGTTTCCAAAGGGCCTGGCGGGAAATTGCAAGGCGATGTGAGATCTCCTCACCGGAAACATACTCGGACGTGGACTTCAAGTACGCAAGGATTTTTTCGTGCATGATCAATGAGGTTCGTAGAGAGGCGACATAGCGCGCAGATTAGCAACTATAGTCGGTAAGGTTTCCAATACATAATCAACATCCTCTTTGGTCGACCATCTGCCAAAACTAAACCGCAGCGAGCCATGCGCTATTTCATGGGGCAAGCCGATCGCCAAAAGCACGTGCGAAGGCTCCAAAGAGCTTGAGGTACACGCAGACCCCGTAGAAGCGGCAATACCTTTCATATCAAGATTCAACAACATCGCTTCGCCTTCGATATACGTAATAGAAAGGTTCGCGTTGTTAGGAAGCCGTTTCGTGCGATGCCCGTTGAGGCGGACTTCGGGAATCTTTTGCAAAATTCCGTCGATAAGAGTATCCCGCAGAACAATTTGTTGCAAGGCTTCTTCATCCATACGGGAGGCGCACAATTCAATCGCCTTACCAAGACCCACAATGCCCGGCGTGTTATGGGTTGACCCCCGCCTATTGCGTTCCTGATCCCCTCCGTGCAAGAGCCATTCCATACGCGTTCCTTTACGAACATATAAAGCGCCGACGCCTTTAGGTCCGTAAAATTTGTGCGCTGACAAAGAAAGCAGATCAACCTGTAATGCATCAACGTTTACGGGAATATGTCCGACAGTTTGCACGGCATCCGTATGGAACGCAATCCCTTTCTCCCGTGCAATCGCGCCGATATCCGCGATCGGCTGGATAACGCCGATCTCGTTATTGGCATGCATCACTGAGATCAGGATCGTCTTATCGGTGATCGCTTTTTTGATATCGGCGGGATCCACCAAACCATCCTTATCGACCCCCACGGTCGTCACCGAAAAGCCTCTCTTCTCGAGGAACTTACACGGCTCGCTGATAGCATGATGCTCAAGCGCCGTCGTAATAATATGGTTGCCTTTACTCTGCAGCGCATAGGCAACTCCTTTAACCGCCGTATTGTTTGATTCGGTCCCGCCTGAAGTAAAAATAATTTCTTCCGGCTGGGCCCCCACGAATGCGGCTAATATCTCCCGCGCCCCCTCAATGCCTTTCTTTGCTTCCTGTCCATAGGCGTGAATACTTGAGGCGTTTCCGAATTTTTCAAGAAAATACGGCCTCATAGCTTCCAAAACGGCGGGATCGGTCGGTGTCGTAGCTGCATAATCTAAATATATTTTCTTAGGCATACTCACCTCGCTCTTGTTTTCGTAATACACCACGCAACACTTCATTCATACTGCCAACCCTATACCCTGCTAGGTCAAGGGTAACATAGGTATACCCGAAGGACTTTAATTTCGTAAGCACTCTTGTGCGTTTCTTCAAGATCAACGGAATATCCCTCTCCGGGACCTCGATCCTACAAAGCGCTCCATAATGACGCAACCGCACCTGTACAAAACCTTGACCTCTCAACCACGCCTCGGCCTGAGCAATGCGAGCAAGAATTTTTCTTTCAATACCCATGCCATACGGAACACGCGATGCAAGACAGGCTTGAGCAGGTTTATTCCAAGTCGGAAGTTTCAGTTTTCTGCTTAATTTCCTAATACTTTCTTTTGTAAAACCCGCTTCTTGAAGCGGTGAACGAACACCACACTCTTTTTTCGCTTTCGTCCCCGGCCGATAATCGCCGGTATCGGAAACATTACTTGCATCAACGACAAAGCGCAACCGATATTTCCGAGCCAAGCCCCGCAATGTGACAAAAAGCTCTTTTTTACAAAAATAGCATCGATCGGAAGCATTGCGGGAGAATCTTTTATCCGCAAGCTCTCCGGTTTTTATGATGAGCTGCCGACATCCGATTTTCCGGACAAGTTTCTTTGCCTCTTGAAGCTCGCAATCAGGATACGTCTCGGAAATTGCGGTTACCGCCAATACCTTATCACCTAAAGTATCTGCTGCAACCTTCAATAAAAGCGTGCTGTCTACGCCGCCGGAATACGCAACCAAAACAGACCCCATCCGGCGCAGGATACGCCGCAACTTTTCTAAAGATCCCATCCTATCACAAAAGCTTATATGGCGACGACTTCTTTTACTTCCGGAACGTTCTGCTTTAAAATACGCTCGATACCCATCTTCAACGTCATCTGGGACATCGGGCAACATCCGCAACTTCCGGTAAGCTTCAGCTTCACAATGCCATCAGGGGTCACATCGACCAATTCAACGTTACCGCCATCAGCCATCAACATGGGCCTTACCTGTTCAAGCGCCTTCAATACTTTTTCCTTCATATCACCCTCCTTGAGCACCTACTGCTTTTGTTTAGCGAAACCCCGCAACGCGGGGTTGGGCACCGACCTACACTTTGTTTAGCGAAAC
>CAZJJL010000009.1:12827-21196 GCA_964546325.1 uncultured Planctomycetales bacterium
AGCGAAACCCCGCAACGCGGGGTTGGGCACCGACCTACACTTTGTTTAGCGAAACCCCGCAACGCGGGGTTGGGCACCGACCTGCACTTTGTTCAGCGAAACCCCGCAACGCGGGGTTGGGCACCGACCTGCACTTTGTTCAGCAAACCCCGCAACGCGGGGTTGGGCACCGACTTATCGTGTGATAACAAAAAGCGCGTTTAAAGCCAACAAGTTAGGCCAAAAATGCACTTGTTTTTTCTCACCCAAATAATACGTCTGCTCGATCGTAATACTCTTTCGCACGCAAAAATCCTTAAAATCACTGATGCTTAAAAAATGCAGGTTTGGCGTGTTATACCAGCGGTAGGGCAACGACTCTGTAATAGGAGCCTTGCCGCGGAACAAAAGCATCCCCCGAGAATAAAAATGCGCGAAATTCGGAAATCCCACGATAACGTGTTTTCCGACGCGTAAAGCATTTTCAAGCACAAACTCAGCCCTCTTTGTCTCTTGCAAACTTTGATTTAAAATAACATAATCGAAGGACTTATCGGGATATTCCGGCAAGCCGCTATCAATATCACCGTGAAAAACGCTCATCCCTTTTTCCACGCACTGATAGATCGCCTGCTCATCAAGCTCAATCCCCTGAACCTTGGCATTTTTCTCTTTAGCCAAAACATACATGAGGTCCCCGCTACCGCACCCAAGGTCAAGTACCCGTGAGCCGGCTTCAATGATCTTATAAATTATCTGATAATCAAGCGGTTGCGTCTTCACTCTTATCTCCGCACATCATACCCGTGAAAAGTTTTATCAAGAAAATGCTTAATTAAACGCGATTCTTCCTCAATCTCCAGAAGGAACGCGTCGTGGCCGTAGGTCGAGTTGATCTCGCAATACGTCGCATCCAACCCTTTGATCTTAAGCTGCCTGACGATATCCTGGGACTGATACGCAGGATACAGCCAATCCGATTTAAAAGCGATCACCAAAAAACGCACGTCGATATGCGCATGAGAAGCGATGAATTTCCCTCCCGAAAGATCAAAATAATCCATCGCTTTTGTGATATACAAATACGAATTCGCGTCAAACCGTTTGACAAACGTATCCCCGCGATACCGTAAATATCCCTCGACCTCAAAATCAGCGGTGAATTTAAAACTATAATCATCGCCTTTAAGCCGACGGGAGAATTTCTCTTCCATGGAAACATCGCTCATATAGGTAATATGTCCGACCATACGGGCGACCGCCAATCCTTTTTCAGGATATTTCTTATCATAATAATCCCCGTTATTCCAATCGGGATCAGCCATAATTGCCTGACGGCCTACCTCGTCAAAAGCGATCTGCTGAGGCGAATGTTTTAACGCTGTCGCAATGGGAATAGCGCTTTGCACCATATCAGGATATGCCGCAACCCAATGAAGCACCTGCATGCCCCCCATTGAACCGCCGATAACACAAAGCAATTTCTGAATACCCAAATGATCGACCAATAGTTTCTGCGCATTAACCATATCGGCAATGGTGATCAACGGAAAACTCAATGCATAGGGCTTGCCGGTTTTAGGGTTGATGGACGCAGGCCCGGTGCTTCCCTTACAGCCACCGATACAATTAGCGCATATAACAAAATATTTTTCCGTATCAAGCGCCTTACCGGGTCCGATCAAATCATCCCACCAGCCGGGGTCTTTTTCCCCCGCATGAAAACCGGCGGCATGAGCATCACCGGAAAATGCATGGCACACCAAAATAGCATTTGTCTTGTTTTCATTAAGAATGCCATAGGTTTCGTACGCAAGGGTAATAGGACCGAGTTTCTGACCGGACTCAAGCGTAAGTTCCTGATCGAACGTAACGCTGTGCGTTTTAACGATCCCTATACTTTTATTTTTTGAATTCATCTATGAACTCCTGGTAAAGCCACGTAGAAAGATACCGCTCACCCGTACTGGGTAACACCGTAACGATAGTTTTGCCTTTTGATTCCGGCCTCTTGGCAACCTCAAGGGCAGCCCAAACAGCGGCGCCGCTTGAAATACCGGCAAAGATCCCCTCTTCCCGCGCCAGTCTTCGCGCAATAACTCCTGCGTCTTCATGCGCGACAGGTATCATTTCATCAATAATACTGCGGTTCAATATGCCGGGCACAAAACCCGCGCCAATCCCTTGAATTTTATGCGGGCCGGGTTTGCCGCCGGAAAGTACCTGAGACTCTTTCGGCTCCAGACCAATTATTGTAACAGAAGGCTTGCGACTCTTCAAGACTTCCCCTACGCCGGTAATAGTACCACCCGTGCCGATACCGGCGATAAAAATATCAACCGCTCCATCGGTATCCCGCCATATCTCTTCCGCGGTGGTTTTTCGATGGATCTCGACATTCGCCGGATTATTAAATTGCTGCGGCATGAAACTATGCGGAGTATCCTTTAACAATGCTTCCGCCTTTTCGATCGCGCCCTTCATACCTTTTGCGCCTTCCGTCAACACCACTTCCGCTCCGAATATGCGCAATAACTGCCGGCGCTCCACGCTCATCGTTTCGGGCATCGTCAGGATCAGACGGTACCCTTTTGCCGCGCACACAAACGCAAGAGCGATCCCGGTATTACCGCTCGTCGGCTCGATGATCACGGAGTTTTTATTCAAAAAGCCTTTCTTCTCGGCATCCTCTATCATGGCGACGCCGATACGATCTTTTACGCTGGAAAGCGGATTGAAATATTCAAGCTTAACCAGAATGGTCGCCTCTAAACCAAGAGAAAGTTTATGTAATCTGACCAGCGGCGTATTGCCGATGGTCTTGGTAATATCGGAAAAAATGCGGGACATGAGAAACCTCCTTACGCTTTCGCGAGTGCTTGCTCAATATCAGCGATGATATCATCGATATGCTCAAGTCCGATGGAGAGCCGGATAAAATCGGGCGTTACTCCGGTAGCACGCTGCTCTTCAGCGGAGAGCTGCTGATGCGTCGTGGTTGCCGGATGGATCGCAAGGGTTTTGGCATCGCCGATATTGGCCAGATGCGAAACCAATTGCAGCGCGTTAATGAATTTTTTCCCGGACTCCAGTCCGCCTTTAATGCCAAATCCAATTATTGCGCCTGCTCCTTTTTTCAGATATCTATCCGCCTTCGCTTTTTCGGGACTTTTAACAAGTCCGGGATAATTGACCCATGTTACTTTCGGGCTTTTCTCGAGGAATTGCGCAACGGCAAGCGCATTTTCACAATGCCGCGGCATCCTTAAGTGCAGCGTCTCGAGCCCTTGCAAAAGCAGAAACGCATTGAATGGCGAAAGCGCGGGACCTAAGTCGCGCAAAAGGGTTACCCGAGCTTTTATAATATAGGCGATATTCCCTAACGGTTTTAAGGCGTCCACAAAATTAATACCGTGATAACTCGGATCGGGATCGGCGATAAGCGGGAATTTTCCGTTCGTCCAATCGAATTTTCCTGAATCAACGATCAAGCCTCCTAACGATGTTCCGTGGCCGCCGATGAATTTCGTAGCCGAATAAACAACGATATCGGCGCCAAAATCAATGGGACGCAGCAAATAGGGCGAAACGGTATTATCAACGATAAACGGTATCCCGTTCTTATGGGCAATCTTGGAGATCCCTTCTAAATCAGCCACATCAAGCTTCGGATTCCCGATCGATTCGGCGTAGATAGCTTTTGTTTTTGGCGTAATCGCTTTTTGGAATGCCTCAAGATCTCCTGACTTAACAAACCTTACCTTTATCCCCAACCGCGCGAACGTATAGTGAAAGAGCGTGTACGTCCCGCCATAAAGATTATCGGCAGAAACTATTTCGTCACCTGCTTGCGCGATATTCAACAGTGCCAGCGTGATCGCGGACTGACCGCTTGCCACCGCCAATGCGGCAACCCCGCCGTCTAGCAACGCGACGCGCTTTTCCAGGACATCCGTAGTCGGATTCATGAGCCGGGTATAAATATTGCCGAATTCTTTCAAGCCGAAAAGGTTTGCCGCATGATCCGTATCTTTAAATTGATATGACGTTGTCTGATATATAGGTACCGCGCGGGAACCGGTTGTCGGATCAGCTTCTTGCCCGCCGTGCAGTGCCAAGGTTTCGATCTTAAGCTTTGCGTCAAGTTTACTCATGAAAAACTCCTTTCATACGTGCTCTTATTATAATCCTCAATGTGTCTGGCTGCAAACAGATAAACGTCAAATCCCGCCCCCTGATTCAAGCGCCCAAACGTCATCAAAACGCTTACGCTCAATAACTTCAATCTGCCTGATCTTTTTATTAAAAACCTTGATAGTCACCTCGCCTGCATGAAGCGTGGCAACCGCTGCGCCTATTTCACTTATGATCGAATCATTCAATAGCTTCTTTGTATTATGTGTAATGCCCATAGGAACTCCTTTGTGATGAAAAATAAAAAACCTCTGAATGTATTTTCAGAGGGGATCAATGATGCGTTGTAAAGATTACGCACGCATACAAGGGCCTCCCCTGCCCCAGCCGGAACACATGTACATACAACAGCATGTATGATATATACCGTTCATATCGACCTCCTATATAGAATACACCAGAGCCTGACTGGCCGCGTTTATAGTATTTACCAAATCTTCAAAATTGGCTGTATCAATGATATTGCTTGTCGCCTCATAGACTTTTTGCCAAATCGGCCGAAACGCGCATTTATAAACGTCGCTGCAAGCCGTATAATTATGTTTAACGCAGGCGATCGGCTCAATCGGCCCTTCTACATACCGGATCACCTCTCCTACCGTAATTTCCCGGGGAGAACGACTTAAGAGATACCCGCCAATGTTGCCGCGCTTACTTTCGACAAACCCGCCCTTCTTTAACTCAAGAAGCACCTGCTCAAGGAACTTTACCGGAGCGTCAATACGCTTTGCAAGATCATGGCTTGTTACAAGTTCCTTATTATAATGTATCGCCAGATCAAGCACTGCTTTTAACGCATAGTCTCCCTTAAATGTCACCTTCATAATTTCTCCTCAACTATATTATTCCTATCAACATAGTAGAGTATACAGGATTTGCGTACTTTGTCAAGACTTATTTATAAATATTTTTCACCGGAGTCCGATCATAAACAAAAACGCCTCTGTCGTATCCGACCAACAGAAGCGCTCATACGCCTACAAAAATCTATTTTCCTTTTTTCTCTTCCCTCTTTATCTTATTCCAATTGATGATAACTTGCCTGGCAGAATGTACTTTCGTATTCCCAAAAACATGCGGATGGCGCCGCTTCAGCTTCTTGATCAACGTATCGATCACATCCTCGATATCAAATTTCTTATGCTTCTTGGCGATCTGGGCGTGGAACATCACCTGGAGCAAAACATCTCCCAACTCCTCTTGCATATGGCTATAATCGCCGCTGCGAACCGCATGAATGAACTCTCGGGATTCTTCGCGTAAATACTTTATAAGCGTTTCATGCGTCTGCTTAACATCCCACGGACAACCTCCGGGAGCGTGAAGCCGATCAAAAACTTCTTTTAACTCATGGAATTTAGTATGGGGGATTTTTGACATTTCAGAACTCTTGTATTACAAAGGATGTTTGATAAGATACCGGAAAGCCTCTAATGAAGCCTTCGCGCCTTCACCGGCCGCGATAATTATTTGTTTCTCGGGAACATCGGTGACATCGCCGGCGGCAAAAATACCGGGGATATTTGTTTCATTCCGGATATTAACCTTTATTTCACCGATCTGATTTTTTTCAAGTATCGGACAAAAATGGGAATTCGGCGTTAAGCCTATTTCCACGAAAACACCCTGCACCGAAAGCTTTTCCTCTTTGTCATTATGCGCAACCGTAATGCTGTTAACAAACTTATCTCCTGAAACCGCGGTAACGCGCGCGCGATTGATCACCGTCACCAACGGGCTTTTTTCAATCTGCTCGCGCATCACAGGATCCCCGGTCAACGTATCGGCGATGTTAACTACCGTCACATGCCGGGCAATCTTCATAAGCTGAATTGCCGCATCAAGCGCAGAGTTGCCTCCGCCGATAACCGCTACGTCTTTACCGCTGAACAACGGACCATCGCAGGTAGCGCAGTACGTGATCCCCCTGTTCTTGAATTCCTTTTCTCCGGGTACACCGAGCTCTCGCGAACGCTTACCTGAAGCAATGATCACTATCCGCGCCTGATATGCCCCTTTGGCCGTTGCAACGACAAACCCTCCCCCCTCCTGACGCACATCAAGCACCTCTTCCGCTTCTTGAAGCGGGATCTTATACTGACGCATATGCTCTTCGAATTTAGCGGCTAGTTCCGGACCGGAAATGAATTGATATCCGGTGTAATTTTCGATATCTCCGCTCCAGGCGGTCTGGCCGCCTATATCCTGGCTGATAACAAGAAAATTCATGCGCTTACGCGCTGCATATACGCTGGCAGTGATCCCCGCTGGTCCGGCGCCGATAATAATAAGATCGTACATTTTACAAACCAAGCGCTCCCTTGATTCTTTCTTTATCGAACCCGACTACAATCGTACCTTCGATATCTAATACGGGAACCCCCATCTGCCCGGACTTTTGGATCATCTCTTGCCCTGCAGCTTCGTTGCTTGAAACATCGATATCTTCAAACGGTATATTGTTCTCTTTCAAATACTGTTTCGCCCGGATACAATACGGGCACGTCGGAGTACTATATACTTGCACATGTTTTGACATATTCCCTCCTCTTACGCTAGATGGCGAGGCGTTAAATCAACGATCTCCTGCACTTCTATCTCAATAAGATATTTTGGATTCGGCAAAAGAACCTCCGGATGCCCCTTATGCCCTTTCTCTCCGCTTATATTCCGTAAAAGCCGTTGTGTCAGACGGCTCGTAATACGCGCGTCCCATGCGCGCAGAAGCTCATCTGCCAACACTCCATCAGTCATAACCCGAGCGATCCCTTTCAAGCAATAGCCCCTGAATTTATGCTCATCGATTGCCGTCAATGCGATATGCGTATTGGTTTTAAGATGCCTGCTTGAGAGACCGTGATAAAGGTCAAGAAGATACACGAAACCGTCGTCCTTGATCTCAACGATCCCCTTACATGAGCTATGAGGGAAACCGTGTTCGTCTACCGTCGAAACGACGACGATTCCTTGGGACTGAAAGAACGCGACTACTTCCCGGGGTATCCGCTGCATGGGTCTTAAAGTTTCTCAAACATATCCTTGCCAACACCGCATTCCGGGCAAACCCAATCTGCAGGCAAACTTTCAAAAGCAGTCCCCGGTTTTACTCCTGCCGCAGGATCTCCTGCCGCGGGATCATAAATATAGCCGCACACCGTGCACCGATATTTCGCCATTTTCTCTTCTCCTTTGTTTATATCGAATAGGGATAAAAACGGATTTCAAACAATGCGGCGCGCCTGTTTCCAGGCGCACCGCAGATCAATACTTATTTCTTCTTCTTTTTTGCTACCTTCTTCTTTGCTACTTTTTTCTTTTTTGGCGCGCAGCAACCACAACCCATGGTCTTCACCTCCTTTGAGCACCTATATAAAACAAATTTAGCGAAACTCCAACGAAAATGCAGTAATTCTGACACCATATTCTACACTGCATTGAGTTGGAGTTGACACGCTTTTTCCCTCTATAAAACCAATCTCGCGAAACCCCGCAACGCGGGGTTGGGCACCTCTATAAAACCAAGCTAGCGAAACCCCGCAACGCGGGGTTGGGCACCTCTAAACAAAATCAGCAAGCATCTTTGCGATATCAACCGAGTTACGGAACTGCCGCACCAGAGTCTCTTTCTGTATCTGCGTTACTTCGCCTTCATACGTTGGTCGCTCCTCTCGGTAAAATATCCCGATGGGAAGTTTTTCCTGGCGGGAAGTAACCAGATAAAATGCCGCGCTCTTATCCGACACATTATAACCCGGGTCATCATTGATCTTATAAACCCTTTTTTGAAACCATTCATAGGTATTTTTTTGATTGAACGTAACGCACGGTTGAAATATATCCACCACGGCAAAACCTTTATGCAAAAGCGCTTGCGCCATGACCTGCTTAATGTGGTCAAATTCGCCGACAAAGGTGCGCGCCACAAACGTAGCCCCTGAGGCTAACGCGATCGCCAGCGGGTTAAAAGGCTCTTCGATAACGCCATGCGGCGTTGACTTTGAAGAGAATCCTTTATCGCTCGTCGGTGATGTTTGTCCGGTCGTCAAACCATATATCTGATTATTATGCACAAAATACGTTATCCCGATATTCCGGCGGCAGGCATGCACAAAATGAGACGCCCCGATGCCGTACGCATCGCCGTCACCGGAACAACCGATAACCGTAAGCTCATGGTTGGCTAATTTCACCGCAGT
>CAZJJL010000009.1:21206-22614 GCA_964546325.1 uncultured Planctomycetales bacterium
CCGGTAAAACACGGCCGTGAAGCCCCTCAAACCCGTATGTTTTCAGAAAATGCGGGTCTTTTCCGGAACACCCGATACCTGAAACAACAACCGTCCGATGAGGCTCAATGCCGGCCTGCGACATCGCTTGCTTTAAGCTATTCAATAGACCGTAATTGCCGCAACCCGGACACCAATGCGGAGCATATGCGCTTTTTAATTCAAGGGGAGTGATCATGCCATGATCTCCTTCACCTTGCGACATATCTCAACGGGATAAATCGGCTGGCCGTTACAGACAAGAAGCGTTTCGGGTATTTCAATACCGGTTTCCGCTCTGATAAGCCGAACCAACTGACCGGTTTTATTCCCTTCAATCCCCAATATTTTCTGAGCGCCTTTTAAAAACGTTTTAGTGAACTCTGACGGGAATGGCCAGAGGTAAACATAATGCAGAAAATTAACCGTAATCCCTTCCTGCCCAAGCATCCGCATCGCTTCAAGACAGGGATTTTTTGTCGAACCCCATCCCAGAAGAGTAACCGCCGCTTCAGAAGGCCCATACAGACGCGGCTTCGGTAACGACTCTTTCAATGCCTTGAGCTTTGCAAAACGTTTTTGCAGCATCCGCTGAACTCCGGCAGGGTCCTCAATATAATACCCGTCCTCATCATGTTCATAACTGGTAGCCACATGCAAACCGTTCTCCATACCCGGTAAAGCGCGGGCTGAGATACCATCATCGCTTATTGCGTATCGTTTATAGGTCTTCTCGACAATCAATTGTTCTTGAGACAACAACTTCCCTCGGTCTATGCGCAAAGACGCATCATCGAAAATATCCTGCGTCGAATAACTTTCGGCAAGATACTTATCCGTCAATATAAGTGCGGGGATTTGAAAGCGTTCCGCACAATTAAAAGCATTGAAGGTTTCAAAAAAACACTCCTGCGCATCGCCAGGGGCAAGCACAAGCCTGGGGAATTCACCCTGAGAAGCGTGCAAAGCAAAGTCTAATTCCGTCTGAGAGGTATGTGTCGGCTGTCCGGTAGCAGGCCCTGGCCGCTGCGCCAGAACAACGACAACCGGAGTTTCTGATTGCGCTGCCAATCCCAACGCCTCGGTCATAAGGCAAAATCCTCCGCCCGAGGTAGCGGTCATAGCCCGAACTCCGGCAAAACCGGCCCCAACCACCATATTCATTGCCGCGATCTCATCTTCGGCATGTTTAACGACGATTGAATGATTTGTTTCCTGAGCCGCAAGAAAATGCAGAATACTTGAACCCGGAGTCATAGGATACGCCGCGATGAAAGTACATCCTGCCTTGATCGCTCCCGCGCTCAACGCTTCGTGCCCGTTTAAAAACATGCGACGAAGCTGTTCCTGTCCCGCAAATGCCGGCCTGATACATTCTTTGCAGGATGTA
>CAZJJL010000010.1:0-2926 GCA_964546325.1 uncultured Planctomycetales bacterium
TTTGGCTGTACACGGTACAACATTCGGCTGGTGAAGAAGCGTGTTTATGCGAAAAAGCCACGCAGTAAAAAACACCGGTACACAGGCAAGCGTGCCGAACCCAACCACCAGGTCAGGCCGAAAACGGATAACCAGCCGCACGCTCTGCCAAAAAGCAACGCAAAACCGGCCTAAACCGTACACCGTAGTGCGATTAAAACGCAAACGAAGCGACGGCATATCCCCATAATGCACAGGATGCCTAAAGCCTTGCAGATTACCTGCTGCGTTTTTACGAGGCAGTAACAAAAGCATCCTACTCTCGGGATACCGCAACATAAAAGAATCCATAAAACTTACCGCGGGAAAAATGTGCCCTCCGCTGGCACCGGTAACAACAAGCACATTAAGCCCAACGCGTTTTTCGGCATCTTTTTGAAGGGAATCCTGAGAGCAACTCATGGATAATCGCCTGTTCGCGCTACATTCATGAGAATACCTACCGCAACCATATCAAATATAAAACTCGATCCGCCGTAGCTGATAAACGGCAGCGGCAATCCTTTCGTAGGGAATAAACCGCACGAAACACCGATATTAATGATCACCCTGAAGCAGATCATGGAAAGAAGCCCTAGAGAAAGGAAAAAACCGAACCTATCAGGCGCATTTTTCACGATCTTCATGCCTAAATGGATAAAAGCCATAAAAAGCGCGATCACCGCGACCGTTCCAATGAGCCCCAACTCTTCACCAATGATCGAAAAAATAAAATCCGTATGCGCTGCCGGAAGATAAAACAATTTTTGCTTTGAATGCCCTAAACCGCAGCCGAAGATCCCTCCTGAACCTAGCGCAACCTGGGACTGAATAATCTGAAAGCCTACTCCTTTGGGATCCGCCCAAGGATTTAAAAAAGCCAAAATGCGCGCGCGTCGATACGGAGCTGAAAGGATCAATAAAGACAATGCGGGTATGCTCGACAACAGAATAGAAACGATATATGATAAGCGTACGCGCGCAACAAAAAGCATACTAACCACGACAACCGCCAATGACACCGTTGTCCCAAGATCAGGCTGTAAAAGTATCAAGAACGAAATCCCGCCCAAAACAAGCATCGGCGGCAGAAAACCGCGTACAAACGATTTAATCAACGCTTCTTTCCGCGAAATAAAATCAGCAATGTAAATAATAACCGCAAGAAGAGCGAATTCAGAAGGTTGGAAACTCAAAAATTTGAATCTAAACCACCGGCGCGCGCCCGACACCTCTCTTCCGATCCCCGGGATGAGCACTAATACCAAGAGTACAAAAGCAATAATCAAAAGGGGTTTTGCAAACCGTTGAAATGACCGGTAATCCATACACATAACGAGGAACGTAAGGATCGTTCCGATAGCCAAGAAACTAATATGCCTTTTGAGAAAGAAAAACCCGTCTTTATACCGTTCGAACGCGTAAATACTCGAAGCGCTGTATATCATGATCACGCCTATACAGATCAAAACAACGGTTACGGCAAAAATATTAACGCGGATATTACGGATCATAAGCTTTTTTGAAGATCAAGGACGATAGCTTTGAATGCTTCGCCCCGTTCTTCATAGTTACGGAACATATCAAAACTCGAGCACATAGGAGATAACAGCACACTGTCTCCTGCAGCGGCCTTCATAAAAGCGTTTCGCACCGCTTCCTCAAGAGTTGCCGCCTGAGACACCGTCAATTCGGCAGCAAGCGCTTGCGCGATCAAATCTTTTGCTTCTCCGATAGCAATCACTTCCTTAACCTTGTTACGCGCTGCCTCTAAGATAGTCTCGTAGGCAACCCCTTTATGCCTGCCACCGGCAATAAGGATAACAGGCGATTGAATATTGCGCAGCGCGGCAACCGTAGACTCGGCAACCGTGGCTTTTGAATCATTGATAAAACGTACGGAACGCACGTGTGCCACCTCTTCCATACGATGGGCAAGCCCCTTAAAGTCGCTAAAAACCGCGCTACAAACCGATGGATCAATCCCCAGAACAGACGCAACGGTCGCCACCGCAGCCTGATTCGGGCTAAGCTCAAAATTCTCCGCAAAATAAAGGACTTTCGAACGCGCCTCCGAAGCAATGCCTTTTAATACCGGATCATGCGCATTAACCACTAAACAATCCTCCGGCGACTGATTCATGAAGATCCGTTTTTTGGCATCAAGATACTCTTGCATATCCTTATGACGATCAAGATGGTTGCGGCTAAAATTAAGGATAACCGCGACATGCGGCCTGAATGTCTTAATCTTTTCAAGCTGAAATGAACTCACCTCAAGCGAAACGTAATCGCCTTCACGCATCTTTTCTACCTCAGCGGAAAACGGATTGCCGATATTGCCGCAAACAAAGGAATGCTTTCCCGAAGCTTCAAGGACTTTTCCGATAAGCGTTGTAACCGTCGTTTTTCCGCATGAGCCGGTGATCGCAATGACCGTAGCGGGACAAAGCTGCCAGGCGATCTCGATTTCACTGACAACCGCAAGAGCATGCTTCCGCGCCCAAACCAAAGGAAGAGCAGACTCCGGAACTCCGGGAGAGACAACGACCAGATCCTTTCCTCGGATATAATCTTCCGAATGTTTACCAAGCTCAACCGTAACGCCCGCATGAAGCAAGGCAGCATTCTTGCGTATAGCCTCATTATCGCAAGAATCCGTCACCCAAACCTCAGCGCCAAGACCGTGCAAAACATTCGCGCAGGCAAGCCCGGACCGCGCTAAGCCGATTATTGCGATCTTTTTCTTGTTAAATAATTCTACGTTTCTCATGGTTTATAATTAAAACCGGTTTTCGAACACTGCTAACCGTTAACGTAATCCATAAACTCGCTATTGTTATCGCGTTTTTAACGTAACCAGCGTTAGGAACGCGAATATTATCGCCAAGATCCAGAACCGCACGAA
>CAZJJL010000010.1:2936-3449 GCA_964546325.1 uncultured Planctomycetales bacterium
CTCTTTCCAACCCAAAAATTGAAAATGATGATGGATCGGCGCAATTTTAAAGATCCTTTTTTTGAGCACCTTGAACGAAGCAACCTGAAGAATAACCGATAAAGCCTCCATGACAAAAATACCGCCCACAACCACCAACAAAAGCTCTTTCTTAATAAGAACGGCGACCGTCCCTAAAGCCCCACCCAGGGCCAGAGAGCCGACATCCCCCATAAATATTGCCGCCGGATAACAATTGAACCATAAGAAACCCAGCCCTGCCCCGATGATACTTGCGCAGAAGACAGTTAATTCGCCTGCCCCTCGGATATACGGGATCAACAAATAATCGCTGAACTTAATGTTACCCGTAACATAACTCAGAATACTATAGGCTATCGTCGCGATAACGACGCAGCCAACCGCAAGTCCGTCCAAACCGTCGGTAAGGTTTACCGCGTTGGAAGAACCGGTAATGACAAGCGCAACAAAAAGAATATAGAAAAATCCGAGCTCGAGGGAAATAGCCTTCAG
>CAZJJL010000010.1:3459-6080 GCA_964546325.1 uncultured Planctomycetales bacterium
AAAGGGATGTCGAGCTGCGTTCCGGTAGACGGATCCATGAAAAGTATCGACCCCACAATAAGCCCAAGCACCACCTGGCTGACTAATTTTACCCGCCCCTTGATCCCCTTCCTCTTCGTTGCTAATTTAATGTAATCGTCAAAAAAACCCGTAACCCCGAGCCAAACCGTTGAAAAAAGAGAGATCCAAATGAAGCGATTCGACAAATCCGCCCACAGAAGCGTTGAAATAAGGATCGCGATAAGAATGAATATCCCTCCCATGGTCGGCGTGCCCTGCTTGCCGCTATGCATGGAATCGAGTTTATCGCTGTCTCCTTTCTTGACATGTTCGCCGATTTGTTTTTCTTTAAGCTTTCTGATGACCAACGGGCCGAAGACCAACGTCAGGATGAACGCGGTAAGCGCCGCCATGATGGCACGGAACGTTATATACTTAAAAACATTCAGCGCGGAGATCGAAACATGCAACGGATATAAGATATTATACAGCATCTTTCAAAACCTCTTCCATCTTCATAGAACGCGACCCCTTGACCAGGACAATATCTTCTTTCCGAGGCATGATCAAATCACGCAATATCTGCCTTGCCTGAACAGAGGTATCACATACATAAATATTCCCGGTTGAAAAGCCGTTGTTGCGGCATGATTCCGCCGCAAGCCCCGCGAGTTTTCCGACGGCAACAAAGACGTCGCACGTTTGAGCCACTTTCTGGCCGGCCTCAAAATGATACGACTCTTTATATCGGCCTAATTCCAGCATATCGCCCATGATAAAAACCTTCCTGCCTTTGACCCCGTAATTATCCAACGCATGCAACGCTTGCGCAAGAGACAACGGATTGGCATTATAGGTATCATCAATATACGTAACGTTATTGACTTCAACAACACGGAACCTCCCCTTGGGGAATTCAAAAGCATCCAAAGCAGCGGCGATATCCTCATGCTCAACGCCAAAGATACGTCCGACAGAGACCGCAATAAGCGCATTATAAACATGGTGATATCCGAAAGTCCGCAAAGCGCACGGGAATCGGCCGTTGATACGAAATTCCAAGCGCCCCGCGTGGTGCCGTACATCACTGGCATATATATCCGACGGCGATTGAACCCCAAAGCTGACCGTAAACGGCTTCTTCACCTTTTTCATGATGCGCGGACGAAGAAAATTATCGTCGGCATTAAGTACCGCTATCGACGGCTTCCGCAATCTTTCAAGGAGCGCGTATTTTTCCTTAAAAACACCTTCGAGACTCCCAAAATGTTCGAGATGCGCAGGGCCGATATTAACGATAACCCCCACATTCGGTTCGCAGATATCGGCAAGATATCCTACTTCGCCGAAATGGTTGGTACCCACTTCCAAAACCACGATATCATAATCATGCGTGACCCGCGAAAGCGTTAATGGCAGACCAATGTGATTATTCTGTGTCCCTTCGTTCTTAAGACACCGGTATCTCTTTGACAATACCGCCGCGATCATTTCTTTAGCCGTTGTCTTACCGCTTGAGCCGGTGATAGCCACAACAGGGATATTCACTTTTCGACGGTTATAACGGGCAATATCACCAAGCGCTTTAACCGTATCTTTAACCTCTATAACAGGGAACGACTCCTTGCGGTGCCTAATGCACGTTGCTGATTTAATAACACACGCAGCCCCTTGCGCAACAGCCTGAGAGATATAATCATGCCCGTCAAAAGAATCGCCCTTGATAGCCACAAACGTATCGCCGGGAACAAGCGTGCGCGAATCAAGAGCGATCCTGCCCGCAGACGCATCCTTATTCCCGCAGACAAGAACTCCCCGCGCAGCTTTTACTAATTCACTGACTGAAGCCATTCGCACACAACCTCCCGCTCATCAAAATGAATTGTCGAATTCCGGGAAACCTGATACGTCTCGTGTCCTTTTCCCGCCAGCAGGATTATATCACCTGCCGCAGCCATAGCCAGAGCTTTTCGTATCGCTTCTTTCCGGTCGATCACCACTGCATAGTTGGTACCGGTTATTCCGCGCATAATATCATTCGTGATCGCCTGAGGATCTTCGTTGCGCGGGTTATCGCTCGTAACAATAGCAAGATCGGCCAATTCCGTAGCAACCTTCCCCATTTTCGGCCGTTTGCCTTTATCGCGATCGCCCCCGCAGCCGAATACGACTATAATCCTGCCTCGGCAAATCTGCCGCAAGGAAGTAAGAACATTCATCAACGCGTCATCCGTATGCGCGTAATCAATAAAGATCGAAAAGCCTCTGCCCGAATCAATACGCTCAAGCCTGCCGGGAACAACCTGAAAATCCGCAATGCCCGACACAAAACAGACCACGCGCCGCTGGACGAGACCTGTACCTGCTACACCTGTCGCGGGCATGTGCGGCCCGACGGTTCGGTGAGTGGCGGGTTCAGTCGCGCCTACCTCCACCACCTGGATCGGTGCGGTGAAATGCTGGGCCCCATGCTGGCCACGGTGCACAACCTGCACTATTACCTGAACCTCATGCAGGAGATTCGTGACGCGTTGGACGCGGGTGAGTTTGCTGGGTTTGCCGCGCGTTTTCGTGCGGACCGGTCCCGCGGGGTTTGATCGGCGGCTCCTGCCGCAGCATCA
>CAZJJL010000010.1:6090-12574 GCA_964546325.1 uncultured Planctomycetales bacterium
GATCCCGAAAGTCACAAGAGTGCCTTTGGAAACCGAGACGAGTTTTTTCCCGTAGGCATCATCAACATTGATAAACGCATACGACCGATCGGATAATCCCGTGAATAATTTTGCCTTAGCCTGAAAATAGCGTTCGAAATCCTTATGATAATCCAAATGATCGCGCGTAAGATTCGTAAAAATAGCGGCTGCGAATTTCACTCCCTCGGTCCGGTTTTGATCCAGAGCATGCGAAGAGACTTCCATAACCGCATCAGTTGCGCCTGCATCACGCATCCAAGCCAATAATTCCTGTAACTGACCAGCAGGAGGAGTTGTATTCTTTGCATCAATAACCGTCCCGCCGAACCGAACGTTAATAGTGCCAATAACCGCAGGCTTACGCCCTCCGCGGGCAAGAAGCGCCTCAATAAGATAGGTTACGGTAGTTTTTCCGTTCGTTCCGGTAACACCGGTCACCTGTATGCGTGAAGACGGATCTCCGTAAAACTCGACCGCAAGCAATGCGAATGCGCGGCGCGTATCCTCGACAACTAGAGCGTTATCCGCAAAACGCGCGGGAACAGTATCCTGAACGATAACACACCGCGCCCCGGCGCGCACAGCCTGTTCGATATAACGATGCCCGTCAGCCGCATTTCCTTTGATAGCCACAAACACGGAATTATGTTGCGCCTGCCGGGAATCAGCCGTAACAAGGCTGACATCAAAATCTTCGACGCCGGAAGGCAAAGAAACATTCAAGACGTTAATCAGACGGGCTAATTTCATTGTTTTGGTTGAATGCTGCATTATTCTGGGAAACCTGCTGCGTAATTTTCAAATAACGCAGCACATCTCCGGCTACATTCTTAAACACGGGGGCAGAAACAACTCCGCCGTAATACATCGGATGCGGATCATCCAAGGTAACTCCCACGACCAAAACAGGATCGTCAGCAGGAGCAAAACCAATAAAAGATCCGACGAATTTGCTATGGGAATACGCCCCGTTCTCGATTTTTTGGGCCGTTCCGGTTTTACCTCCCGCCGTATAACCGGAAACGATCGCTAATTTACCCGTCCCGTTCTCAACAACACCCTGCAGGATCTTACGCATTCGGCTGGCAGTTTGCTCTGAAATCACCCGATGCATTTGTTGCGGGCCGAATTGCTTAATCGATTCGCCGAATTTATCCCTGATCTCTTTGATAACATACGGCTTCATCAAAATCCCGCCGTTTGCAATTGCGCACATCGCCGCTGACAACTGTATGGCCGTAACACCAACCTCTTGCCCCATAGGAACGGCACCGATCGATGTTTTCGACCATTGTCGAGGGTCCTTAAGAATACCCGATATTTCTCCCGGCAAATCAACCCCGCTTTTTGTCCCAAAACCAAAAGCCTTGGCATATTTGTACACGATGCCAGGTCCTAACATCTGCGCAACCTTTACCGTACCGATATTGCTCGATTGCTCAATAACCTCCTGGAACGTTAACCATCCTTTCGGCTCATGATCATGTAAAATATGATTGGCCACCCGATACGACCCGTTTTCGCAGAAAAAACGGCTCTTTTCCGTAACACGGTTCTCTTCAAGCGCAGCAGAAGCAGTAACGATTTTGAATACGGAACCGGGTTCAAATAAATCCGCAACCGCCCGATTACGCCTACCATCCTTATCCGTTGCTTGATAATTATTCAAATCGTAAGTCGGCCTGTTGGCTAACGCTAAAATAGCGCCCGTATGAGGGTCCATAACAATGATACAAGCACCCTTAGCGTGATACTGCTTATATGCCTTATCAACTTCCCGCTCGGCAATATACTGAATGACCTCGTCAATGGTCAAAACGATATCATAGCCGTCTTTCGCAGGCATCATTTTATCGGAAAGATCGAGTTTCTTCTGGCGGGCATCCCGCAAAAGCCACGCCCATCCCGGTTCTCCTTTTAAGAACTTATCTTGCGAAAGCTCCAGCCCCTCCAATCCGACATTATCAAGACCGGCAAAACCTATGATATGAGAAGCCAGGAAACTATTCGGATAACACCGTTTACTCTCTTTCAAGAAATCAATTCCCTTTAAATTCAGCTCCTTAATGCGCTGACTTTGATCGAACGGTATCTTTCTCTCGATCCAAACAAACGATTTTTTCCGCGAAAGTTTTCCGCGTATCTCTGATTCGGGGGTCTTTAATATTGCGGAGAGCTTTTTCGCAGCGATCTCTTTATTCTTCTGGCTCATTTCATTCGGAGAGGCATACACCGAATCAACGGAAATATTAATCGCTTGAGGTTTAAGGGAAGCGTCAAAGATAGTGCCGCGGCGAGGTTCCAATTCGATAAAAAGATTGTGTTGTTTTTTTGCTATTTCAACGAGGTAATTACCGCGGAAGAATTGAATGAAAATAAGCCGACCGATACACAGGACGAGGATGAAATAAAAGAGGAAAAAAACCGCGTTAAAACGACGGCGGTAATTGCTAATATACACGCGAACCTAACGATTATATATGGGTGATGCTCCGGTCTATTCGGCCCGGGACCGAAGCGAAGCCGAGGAATTGATTGTTTTTGCTTCTGCCTGCCCCTTAACACTAAAAATACGAGCTACCAGCGACTGGCGTTTCGGCTGATTTGCCGCCGCCGATCTAACCTCAGTCGACCTTTCCAGCCGCACCAGTTGGAAAGTATCGGGCATCTGAAAGTCAGCGGCCTGATTAATTTTCGAACCGATACTTATCAACGATGCGCTCTTTTCAATATTATACTTAAGAACGGCATTCTTATCAAGCAATTCCTGATAATCGCTCAGTTGTTTTTGGCCGGCATAAGCCATGCGGAATATTTCTGACTGCTGGTAAACATAGAGAACGCTCATCACGGTTGCAACAACGGTCAGAAGAAGAAATTTAGATAAGTTCATGGTATACCCTTTCAGCAGCGCGTAATTTTGAGCTACGGCTTGACGGATTCTTTTGTATCTCATCATCGGAAGGTTCAACGGGTTTTCGTGTCAAAACCTTCAAAAGGCCCTGCCGGGCGGAATCTCGAAAGGCGTGTTTAACGATCCGATCTTCCAGGGAATGAAAAGAAATCGCGCAAATCCGAGCACCGGGATGTAAGAGACCGATAGATTTTCTAAGAACTTGTTCGATAGCCTCAAGTTCGCTATTTACGGCGATACGTATTGCTTGGAACGTTCGTGTAGCCGGATGAATACGGTAATGCCTGAATCGAGCCGGAACCGCCCGAAAGACAACTTCTTCAAGTTCTTCGGTAGTCTCTACGGGATGTTGCTGGCGCGCGCGCACTATTGCGGATGCAATACGCTTGCACCAGCGCTCCTCTCCGAATTCCTTAATAATTTCCGCTATCTCTTCCTGGCCCCAGGTATTAACGATATCGCCAGCCGTTAATTTCTGCGTCCGATCCAAACGCATATCAAGCGGCCCTGTATCCTGAAAACTCAAGCCACGGGATGGATCCTTCAATTGAAACGAAGAGATACCGAAATCAAAGAGCATTCCATCAACACCCGAAATATTGAGCCGCGCCAAATGCGTGTCAATATCGGAAAAATTACCGTGACAAAAAACAACCGCTTCGGAAAAATGTTTGAGGCGCTGACGAGCAACTTCTATCGTCTCTTTATCCCGGTCTATAGCGATCAACTTCCCGCCCGGAGTGATCCGCTCGAGTATCGCCTGACTATGCCCCGCAGTCCCTACGGTCGCATCCACGATCGTTTTACCGGGCCGGCAATCCAAGTATGTCAACACTTCCTGCAATAAAACCGGTACATGCATGCTGGCGCTATGCGGTCCCGTTGTCATAAAGCTTTTCTGCGATCTGCTCAAATGATTGCCGGGAATTGGCATAGAATTCATGCCACTTCTCTTTCGACCAAATTTCTATACGATTGGAAACGCCGACGATAATCACGTCGCGTTTAATCTGCGCATGGTCTTTTAAATATGCCGGCAACAAAATACGCCCCTGTTTGTCGGGTATAAGGTCCACGGCTCCCGAGAAAAAAAGGCGGTTGAAAGTACGCGGATCCTGTTTTACAAAGGGCATCGTTTTAAATTTAGATTCCTGCGTGCGCCACTCTTCTTCCGCAAACATGAATAAACATGAGTCAAGGCCACGCGTAACAAAAAAGCGCTCGATAAAATTTGTCCTTGCTACTTCTCGAAATTTCGAAGGAAGTATCAAGCGGCCCTTGCGATCAATTGAGTGTTCAAATTCTCCGTAAAACATATGTAACGCCTCTCCACTTTACTCCACAATGCATCATTTAACAACCACAAATATACAGAAAATAGCCATTATTGTCAAGAAAATTATTCACCTAAGATGAGTAATTACAATAAGTAGTGCAGTTTTTAAAGCGGATAACTATATATTGTGGTATTCAGAAGAACTAAAGAGTGGCTCTTGCAATGCGGATATCTTGTTTTATGCGTTGAATAAGTTCTTTTTGAGAAGGGAATTTCTTATCTGCGCGAATGCGCTTTATGAAAAATACTTCGAGGTCGCGGCCGTATAGATTACGACAAAACTTGAAGATGTGAACTTCGACGGTAAGATCATGGGAAACATGAAAGCTCGGACGCTTTCCGATATAACAAACCCCTTTTAACAATCGACTGCCTAGGCGTATTCGCACAGCATATATTCCCATGGGCGGAAGGATCTCATGGTGCGGATTTAAATTTGCCGTCGGAAACCCGAGCAGCCTGCCTAAAGCCGTACCTTTGATCACCGTTCCTAAAACACTCACCGGCCTCAAAAGAAGTTTCTGCGCTTGCGTAAGCTTTCCCGCAATAATCAAACGGCGGATTTGGGTGCTGCTTACCGGTTTATTATTCCTGCGTATGACATCGAATATCCGGGCCGTAAAACCGTATATCGTCGAAAGCCTCTTAAGAAGCCTCCAATCACCGCGCGCATTTTTCCCAAAACGAAAATTCTTTCCAACAAACACCTGCGAAGCGCCGATCTTTTCGACAACGATCTTTCGTATAAAATCAACGGGATCCATCGAAGAAAAATGCTTTGAAAAACGCACTACAACGCAGACATTCACTCCAAGCTCCTCAAAAAGACGGAGTCTGTGTTCCAACGAATAAAGGCTCTCCTCTTTTTGCGGATGCGGCCAAAATGTTACCACAACACTTTTGACAGACGCTTTCCGCGCAACGTTAACCGCCTGAGTGATGATATGACGGTGCGCAAAATGCATCCCGTCAAAAACACCGAGTGCTACAACCGCACGACGCAACGGCTTAAACCGTGAAAACCCGCGATATATACGCATCATAAAAAAAGAGACAACAATTTCGCTTTTCGGTCAGCGGTATTCGGTAAACGTTCCATAATACGCAAAAAAGTTTCAGCCAATACCCGCAACCGAACACCACGAAAATGGTGTCTCTCCTCCGCTTCATTTCTCAAGAGCTTCAACAGCAGCCCGCAATGCCCGTATGACCCGGCGCTCAACAGCCAAAAGCTTACCCCGTACCGTCGCACCGCTGGCAGCTTTATGGCCTCCGCCGCCAAACATACGCGCTACCGCGTTAACATCAACACGACCTTGTGAGCGTAAATTAATGCGAATTTCATTCTTTACGCCGAGATTCTCTTTGAACACCGCAACTGTTTCAACCCCTTTGATGGAACGGGCAAATCCCAGCAAATACTCGCTTAAATCGAGCGCCACCGATTGTTTTTTCAGGGCGGAAGCGGGTATGCTAAACCAAAGGACCTTTCCGCGCAACGCCGATTTCATAGTCGGCAAAAGTTGCGATAAAAAGACCATATCGCTAAGCGGTACACTCTCGTAAATTTTCCGATGCACGCTTGCCACATCTATCCCGTATTCGAATACTTAAACGAGCCCGTATCCGTCATAATACCGACGTAAAGCTGCAGAGCGGATTCGCGGGTAAACGCAATGCCCATCTTTTTATACAAACGGTAAACCATCTCTGATGCGCTGGAAGCATCCGGATCGACCCAATTCACCGTACCGAAATTCGTATTACTGATATGATGATCGATATTAATGACCGGTTTACCGGCAAACGGCATATGGGCCAACGAGCCGCTCCGGGAAAGTTCTGCGCAATCAACGAAAATATAGGCGCCAAAAGTTTTCCGACGATATCGCTCGCGGAAGGTTTGCACAAGATCTGCGCCCGGTAAAAACGCATACTCCGCAGGCACCGGATCCTCATTAACAAGAGTAACTTTTTTACCTATTCCTCGCAATAAAAGGCATAACGCTAATTCAGAACCCAAAGCATCGCCCTCCGAATTTGCGTGGGTAATAATAAGAAAGTTATTATGCTTGCGTATCTGTGCTATTACTTTTTCGATGCTCATCTTCTTTATGTATTTCCTGCAAGATCTCCTGGATACGAACGCTATATTCGCTGGATTGATCCTCCTCGAACGCAAGGTCGATAGCATACCTCAGATTGATCCGCTC
>CAZJJL010000010.1:12584-20850 GCA_964546325.1 uncultured Planctomycetales bacterium
TAAGTTTCTTAATAAAACCAAGAGCCGATGTCAACGCCTCTTTCGTTTTCTTGGAATCCTGCTCTTTCCCCAAAACGCTATAAAAGATCTTGGCGTACCGCAAGTCAGGAGAAAGTTCGACGCGTATGATCGTAACAAATCCCAACCGGGGATCCTTTATCTCATCGTGAATGATCGTACTGATCTCTCTTAAAAGAGCATGCTCTACTCGTTCTTTACGTGCCATATCGGTTCATCTCCCTTGTATATGTTACCGTTACGATATTTTCCCGTCAATCAAGACCCTATGCGCCGTCATTTCTTATGAACAAGGCGCCGAACGAACGCTAATTCCTCCTGACGGTCCTTAAGCTTCCCATCGAGCTTTGCCGCGAGGACCCGGCTCAGTATCTTCTGATATAACGGACCGGGTTCAACCCCAAAAAAGCGCAAGTCATGCCCGTTTATATGCGTGCGCACGCCGTTAAGACGGCTCAGAAAATCTTCGATACGCTCATGCACGAGCGCATGCGTACTACGAGCCTTCATAAACAGTATACCCTCATAGCTCAAAGGTTCAAGCAAAGAATACACCTTCGCCGCACTAAGCCCCCGAGAAGCCAAAACAGAGGCATACCGTTTTACAACTCTTTTAGTATCTAATATCCGCTTATCTTCCCCCCTATGAAAAGCAAACCTCTCTAAAACAAGCTTCGTCCTTCTTTCATCCAAAGGATCAAGCAAAGCCATAAGATAGACGAGCCAACGATCGATCGGCCTTCTATGCGCGTGCATCGAAGAAAACCATGCTGTTTCTTTGACAAGCGCAGCTAAAAGCGTACGCGTTTTTTTTGAAAACCGTAACCTCGGAGATAAGAACGCTAACCCGACAAGTTTCTCAAGGCGCACAATTTGTTTTATCGTGTTCGTCTCCTTGAGGATCAAAATAAGTTCGTCCCGCGTGCGCTGCGGCTGAACTTTTTCCAACATACGGTCGTTCGCCGCTTTTTTAAGGAGTCTTAACGTATGAGACTCGATATGAAAACCAAACCGCTGTTCAAAACGGATAGCGCGCACCATACGGGTAGGATCATCGATAAAACTGGCGTCATGCAAAACACGGACTATGCCCGCGGCAAGATCCCTCTTTCCGTGAAACAGATCGATAAAAGCGCCGAATGAACAGGGTGTAACAGCGACCGCCATAGCGTTGATCGTAAAATCCCTGCGTTTAAGATCCTCTCTAAGCCGACTCGGCGTTACCGTCGGCAACGCGGCAGGTAAAGCGTACGATTCTTCCCGGGCCGTCGCGATATCAACTTTCAACGCGTGCCCGACCCGCACCGTTGCCGTGCCAAAACGTTTATGCGCCGTCATCTTACCGGACGTCACCCGGGCGAACTCCTCGGCGAAAGCGATCCCATCGCCTTCAATGACAATGTCCAGGTCAAAATTCTTTACCCCGAGCAACATATCTCTGACAAAACCGCCCACCAAATACGCCGGCACATGCATGTTCGCAGAAAGACGACTGACTACGGCGATAAGATCCTGAAGTTCTTGAGGTAACTTTTGTATATACTGTTTCATGGCAACACCTATGGCCGCGGATGATACGTTTTATGAATCGTCTTAAGCCTGTCTTTATTAACGTGCGTATATATCTGCGTCGTTGAGATATTCGAATGCCCGAGCATCTCCTGCACCGACCGCAAATCAGCGCCTCGCTCCAACAAATGAGTCGCAAAAGAATGCCGTAAAGCGTGGGGCCTGATCGCTTTTTTTATGCCTGCCTGCCGCGCATATTTTTTAATGATCTTCCAAAACGACTGTCGGGATATTTTCCCGCCTAAGCGGCTGACAAAAAGAAAATCATTCTCTTTGCCATGGGCCAATACACCGCGGGCATCATCCAAGTAGGCGCGGATGCACGCGATCGCTTTCTTCCCGAGAGGGATTACCCGCTCCTTATTCCCTTTTCCGATACAACGCAAAAAACCGATATCGAAATTCACGTTGCTGCTCTTTAAGTTAACCGCCTCGGAAACACGCATTCCCGTTGCATACAGCGTCTCAAGGATCGCTTTATCGCGAATTCCTTGCGCGTCTTTTGCATCGGGCTGGCTTAAAAGAAGCTCAACTTCATTCACGGATAGGGTATCGGGGATACGATTCCATAACTTCGGGGTGTCAACGAGCGCCGTTGGATCAGCTGACAATATCCGCTCGCGCACGAGAAACCGATAGAACGACTTGATCGCCGCAAGCCTCCGCGCAATAGAAGTCGGGGCGATCCCCCGTTCTTTTTCCGAGAACATAAAATCCGATATATCCGTACGGCTCGTTTTTGAAAGAACCTGTATGCCCCTGGATTCAATGAATGCCGCGTAATTCTTCAGATCGTCCTGATACGCGGCAATGGTGTTCCGACTTAAGCCGCGCTCAACGGAAAGATAATTCAAGAACGCTTCAATCAGTTCCCGCATAAGGATTACTCTTTTTTTCCTGGCCTACGGTCGTTGACGGCCCATGGCCCGGATATACCATCGTATCATCAGGGAGCGTAAAGATCTTTTCACGAATAGATCTTAACAAGAGATCCGTATCAGCTCCAAAAAAATCCGTTCTGCCCACGCCGCGGTAAAACAGCGTATCCCCGCTCAACAGAATTCCACCCCGAGGCTTTAAAGACAACAAACATATACCTCCGGAAGAATGCCCCGGAGTATGGATCACTTGAAGTTCAATACCTGCCGCGGCAATGATCTCGCCGTCGATAAGTTTACGAACCGCTGACTTAACCAGCGTCTTCCCACCCAATAAAGACGACAAATTAAGCTCCGGATCCTTTAAAAGCGGCGCGTCCTGCGCATGACAAAGTATCGGAACGCCGAACGCATCATCGCAGCCGATATGATCAAAATGGCCGTGCGTATTAATGATGAGCTCCGGCGTCAACCGGTGTTTCGCAAGATGTTTGCGAATCCTCGTTTCATCGCTTCCCGGGTCGACAATAACCGCACCGGCTCCTTCCGCAACCGCAAGGATATAACAATTTACCTGATATCCGCCGACAACGACCCGTTCGAATATCATTGCAAGCTATTCTTAATATCGCCGTATGAGAACTTTTGCAATATCATCCTTCTGGCATGATCGGCATTTTTCTTATTACTCACGTTATGACTTCCGTAAGAATCGTTGGCGATATCCTCTTGTACCTGAACAAGCTGATTCAAATACTGGTCAAGCTCTTTTTGTTTTTGTTCAGGTAAAAGTTTTTTCATCTGCTCCAGATTCTTAATGGCCTGCTCTGCGCACCCGACACGTCTTTTGAAATTGCTATCATTGCGGCTTAACGCTTCCACCAACTCGTCATTCCAGGCCTTCCAATAGGTAAAAAACTGCTGATATTTTTCATCCTTCGTCATTGTGTCGCGATATTCCTGCGGAGCGATCACCACTTGCTCCTGAGGAAGCTGGTCTTTTTTCTTTTTCCGGGTAAACTTACGAACAAACGCATCACATCCCACGAGCGAAAAAGCAACAATCAACCCCAGTATCAACATAAAAACCTTATTTCTCATGCAAGCATCTCCTTGAATTGTTCTTCATTTATGATATGCACCCCTAATTGTTTTGCCAACCCATATTTCGATCCGGGGTTTTCCCCCGCAACCACAAAATCAGTTTTCCTGCTCACCGAAGAAGCCGCTCGTGCGCCGGCCTGACGCGCCAACCGTTCCGCTTCGCTCCTGCTAAAAAGATGCATTTCCCCGGTAAAAACCACGATTTTCCCCGCCAAAGGCGTATTCTTTTTTTTCTGCTCAAGCGCTTCCGTCATGGTCAGCCCGGCACGTCGTAACGCAGCAACAAGCCCCTTGGTTTGAGGCAATGAAAAATACGCGTGCAACGATTCCGCCATAACAGGACCTATCTCTTCAAGAGCGTCAAAATCATCACGCGTCGCTTGTAGTATCGCATCCATCGATCCAAAATGCTGCGCAAGAACATACGCGGCTTTTTCTCCGACATGACGGATGCCTAAAGCGAATAAAACCCGCGACAAAGATCTGACCTTGCTTCCTTCTATCGCGCTCAATAAATTCGCGGCTTTTTTTTCCTTAAAAAGCTCAAGCCTTAAAAGATCATCCTTGGTAAGTTTGTAAATATCCGCAAAATCTTTGACAAGCCCCAAGGAAACAAGCTGCGCAACAACCGCTTCCCCCAGCCCTTCAATATCCATTGCCTGGCGGGAAGCAAAATGAAAAAGCCCGCGTTCCAGTTGCGCCGGACACGACGGATTAATGCATCGATAGGCAACATCTTCCTCTTTTTCTTTCACAACCGTTCCGGAACAGGCCGGACACACCCGGGGTATGCGAAAAGCTTTCTGACCCGCATGGTGGGTCACGGCAACCACTTTCGGAATGACCTCACCGGCACGCTCAATAAGCACCCTATCTCCGACAGCAACACCAAGCCGTTTTATTTCATCAAAATTATGCAACGTCGCATTACGGATAATGACTCCCGCGCATTCCACGGGCGCTAATTCGGCGGTAGGCGTAATAACACCGGTTCTGCCGACATGCATGGTAATCGCCACAACCTCGGTCGTTGCCTGCTGAGCGGGGAACTTAAAAGCAACCGCCCAACGGGGACTCTTTTGTGTAGAGCCAAGTCCCTTTTGATCATGGAATCCGTTAACTTTAACAACAACACCGTCAATCTCATACGCAAGGCTTTTGCGTTCTTGATGCCACCTTTGACAATACGCAATGACCTCTTCGATACCGCTACACAAAGCAGCATGGGGATTCGTCGGTAAACCCCAATCCTTAAGAATACGCAAAAACTCCCACTGCGTCGAGCCGTCAAAGCCCGTAGAGGCGCCCAGGGAATGCGCAAAAAAATGCAGCCTTCGACGAGCGACCTCTGCGGTATCAAGCAGCTTTAATGAACCGGCGGCGGCATTGCGGGGGTTACGGAACATTTCCTCTCCCGCGCTTTCACGCTCCTGATTGACTTTTTTGAAATCAGCGACCGGTACATATACTTCTCCGCGCACTTCGATAAACGAGGGGACATCTTTCGAAAACAACACCAGCGGGACCTCCCGAATAGTCCGAACGTTACTTAAAACATCTTCTCCGGTCTGACCATCTCCGCGCGTCGCCGCATGAATAAGCTTCCCCCCCTGATACGTTAAATTAGCACTCAAACCGTCGATCTTGAGTTCTGCAACATAGTGAATATCCGCTCTTCCAAGCCCTTTAACCACACGTTCATGCCACTGCCGCAATTCATCGATTGAATACGTGTTATCAAGAGAAAGCATCTTCTGCTTATGAGAAAACGGCTTAAACCCGCTCACAATACCCCCTCCAACCCGGACTGTCGGTGAATCTTCAGTCACAAACTGCGGGTATTGCTTTTCCAAATCTATAAGCGTACGCATCAACGCATCGTATTCGGTATCAGAGATCTCAGGATGCGCCTGAGCATAATACAAATGGTCATGCCTACGAATAACCTGACGAAGTTTCTCGATCTGATTGCGAATATCCTGGCTCATTATTATCGACCGTTCAAAAGCCTGTCACCGAGGAATACCGGCAGACCTGCTCCAATAATTTTACTACGCGCCTTTTGAGCATCATACGCCACACGTTTTATCGCCACTTCATTGGTAGCACTATCAAAGATACAAAAAGCAGCGCGCGGATCGCCGTCACGGGGTTGCCCGACGCTTCCCGTATTGATAATATACTTTTTCCCGGGCTCTATGAAAAAAGAAGGAACGCGACTATACCCGATGTGCTCATCGGGATATTTAACAAAGACCCCTGTCACATGCGTATGTCCGATAAAACAAACAGGTGTCTTCATGAGCTGAAATGTCTCTTCGGTAGCATAACAATCAAGAACATACTGAAAATCTTTCGGATTATTCAACGTTCCGTGCACTACCGTAAGATTTTCATTGCTATACACAAGTTTTAAAGACTCTAAAAAATTCCTGCTTTGCTCATCAAGCATAGAACGGGTCCATGTAACCGCGCTTCTGGCATCGCCGCTGAATGAATCTGCATTCAGAAGCCCAACACTCGCCCAATCATGGTTACCCGCGACGATATGCGACCTCTTGGAGTCAACAAGCTGACAACACTCCCGAGGATTAGCGCCATAGCCGACAACATCTCCCGCACAGACAAACTGATCAATATGCTCATCGCCCAATGCGTTCATGACCGCCTCAAGCGCTTCATAATTTGCATGCACATCAGAAAATATCCCGTATCTCATGAAAACTCCACTCCGAAACCTAAAAATTCTCCCGTAGCATCCTCCCACGTGACTGAAACATCGTGAATATAACGGGAAAAAGAATTCTGTAAACGCATCAGGAACTGTTTTAAGACTTCCTCCTGCTGTTCCGCAACAATTTCAACATTGCCGTCAGAGCGATTCTTAACCCATCCGGTAATAGCAAGTTCGCGCGCGATTTCCCGGGTAGTGAACCGAAAACCTACGCCTTGCACGCGGCCGCTATAAACAATACGCGCTCTAATCAATCTTAACCCTCTGATTTCGAAATACGCTCAAATGATGCGCGCGTAAAAAACCAATATCCTGAACCGTCCCCCACCCTCCTCCATTAGCCGACATAATATATTGATCTGCGGGCGCCGCACGCTTCATGTCAGATTGTAAGGGTTTGACCAGGGTAACTGCCGCCTTCCATTCAAAAAAACCAAAAACCGAGCTTATCAGGACCGCAGCAGTCACACCTATAATTGTAATACGTATTGCCGAAACAATCCATCCCTTTCGATCACCAGTAAGGCTTGTAAAATAGAACATTATACAAACTGAAATCCAAAATAATAATGAAAGTGATGTATACCGGGAGGAAAGCGCCATACTGCTACACCATCCTGCGCGATTCAATCCTGTCAATAATGCGGCTCCTATGGAATATGAACAAAAAACGATACTGGGTAACAGGGGCTTGATCCCAAACGCTCTTTGACGGATCCACCTTCCTACAAGAAACGGCAGCGCAACCAATCCTGCGAGGGAAAAAACATAGGTACCTTTCAAGCTAAAACTCGAAACACCGGAACTCAAATATTTCAGCAAGAATTTTCCGTATTCAACCGGACAAGAAAAGATAGCGACCTGTTTTGTCACGGGAATATCCGGATATACGGTCCGCTCAAAACCCCAGAAGTAGCATATGAAAATGCTGCAGAAAATAACCATCCACGTTGCTAAAAACACACCTCGTTGCCTCATGCTAAGTTCAGATGTCAATAAGATGACTCCGGCACCCACGAGCCAAAAAAACAATCCAATAGCATGAGAAAAAGTTGCCACAATGCCGCATACTGCGGCTGCCCCGATCCGCAACCAAGATATTTTCCCGGTACAAAGAAAAATTGTCCCCCAGGTAACAGCATATATGTTAAGCATCAGGACAAGTTGCCAGCCGACCCAAAAATTCTCATATTGAACAAGAGAAAAAAGAAATGCTGAAATAACAGGAATAAACCATAGGGGTAAACGCACTCGACCGATCTCTTGCAGCGAACGACGAAAAAGAAAGTTCAAAAAAATGCCTATTGCCAATACAAAGTTCAAAGCTGCTTCATAAAAAAGGTCCCAATGAGTGAGGCGAGCCAAACTCAGCAAGATAACACGGGGAAAAAAAGGCCTGTGTTCGGCATGTTGCGCTAAAAGATCCGTAGGAACAAGAGTACCTTGATACATCTTTTCCAAAAAAGGTACCAAAGACCAAGAATCCCTGAAAGGAGCCTCTAAAGGAAACCGCATAACCATATACATAAGGATTAAAACCGGGCAGAGAGCCAGAAAGAAAGGAACAAACGATGATCTTTTATCCATACCAGTTTGGATGGCGGGATTACCTATGAGCTGTATTCTTTTAACACACTTCCCCACAATCGAGGAATCCTACGAATAAGAAATTACCAACCCCCACAACTTCTTTTCAATTGGCTCCTTGCCTGATCATTCGCAGATTTCCGAGAAATCTGCTCATAGGCTCGGAGTAAATTCGCGCAGACAACTTATGTTCGCTCGCTTACGCTCGCTCCATAAGTTGTGCGCTCATTTATCGGGGCGACAGGTTGAACACCTTTTGTCCCTATCCAGTGAAATCCCGCCGCGCCTTATAAGGCGGGACCTGTTCAAACACCGTTTCTGTCAGTGAGGTCCCACCGATTGCGCAAGCGCTTATGAGGTGGGAACATACCTTTTA
>CAZJJL010000011.1:0-1261 GCA_964546325.1 uncultured Planctomycetales bacterium
TCTCTCCCGCTATTCGCGGTTAGTGACCAGCGCGGATAAAGGGGCAGTACTTAAATAGCGACAAAAAATAACTTTTGTTGTGTGTATTGCGTACAGCGTATTGCGCAAAAGTATTTACACAATACGCAATACGCACGACGCAATACGAAACTTTAGGAAAATACTACTATGAAAATGACAGGTTCACTCATATTACTGGAATGTTTGAAGCGTGAGGGCGTGGAGGTGGTCTTTGGTTATCCCGGAGGCCAGATCTTGCCTACGTTTGATAAACTCTACGATTTCAACGCGTTTAAGTTCATCTTAACGCGCCATGAGCAGGGCGCAGCGCATGCCGCTGACGGGTATTCCCGAGCAACGGGAAAAGTGGGCGTCTGCCTAGCAACCAGCGGTCCCGGCGCAACGAATCTAGTGACGGGATTGGCAAATGCCTATATGGATTCGATCCCTATGGTCGCTATTACGGGGCAGGTGCGTACGACCTTGATCGGTAACGATGCGTTTCAGGAAGCGGATATTACCGGGATAACGCGTCCTGTTACCAAACATAATTTTTTGGTCAAAGATGTGAAAGATTTGGCGCGTACGGTTCGCGAAGCTTTTTATATCGCTTCGACAGGGCGGCCAGGTCCGGTGCTTATTGATCTGCCGACCGACGTGCAATTTGCCGAATGCGAATTTGTATGGCCCGAAGAGGTAAAGATCAGGAGTTATAATCCGACATACGTCGGGCACATGGGGCAGATTAAACGCGCGGCAAAATTGATTATGGCTGCCAAGCGTCCGATCCTTTATGTGGGCGGCGGTATTATTACGTCCGGCGCTTCTTTGGAGCTGCTTGAACTTGCCGAGAAAATCGAATGTCCGGTTACTTGGACGTTGATGGGTATCGGAGGATTTCCCGCCGAGCACAAACAGTCGTTAGGGATGCTGGGGATGCATGGGACCGCGTATGCAAACCATAGCATTATGGAATCGGATCTCATTATTGCCGTGGGTGCGCGTTTTGACGACCGCGTGACCGGGAGGCTTGATGCGTTTGCTCCCGATGCGAAGGTTATCCATATTGACATCGATCCTTCGTCAATAAGCAAGAACGTGAAAGTAGAAATCCCCGTGGTGGGAGATGCAAAGCAGGTGTTGATTGCTTTGAATAAGGAGATAAAACGCTCTCCGTCTATCGCTGAGTGGCTTAAGCATGTTGATGGGTTCAAGAAAAAATATCCCATGGGGTATAAGGATAAAGGAAAGATCTTGCCGC
>CAZJJL010000011.1:1271-2670 GCA_964546325.1 uncultured Planctomycetales bacterium
CGCAGTATGTTATTGAGCAAATCGATGCGGTGACCAAGGGTGACGCGGTTATTACCACGGAAGTGGGCCAGCATCAGATGTGGGCCGCGCAGTGGATCAAGTGTTCGAAACCGCGGACGTTCTTGACCAGCGGTGGTTTGGGCACGATGGGCTTTGGTTTTCCTGCGGCAATGGGGGCTAAAATGGGACGCCCCGAAAAGCAGGTGGTTTGTATTGCCGGGGATGGATCCATTCAGATGAATATTCAGGAGATCGCAACGTGCGTTGCCAATAAGATCCATGTGAAGATCGCCATTCTTAATAACGGATATCTTGGCATGGTGCGCCAGTGGCAGGAGCTTTTTTATAAGCACCGGTATTCGTATACGCCGATTACGAGCCCTGATTTTGTGAAACTTGCCGAAAGCTATGGCGCGGCAGGTATTCGGGTAACTAAAAAAGAAGAAGTGCGTTCTGCGATCGAGAAGGCGCTTGCTCTTGATAATACGGTATTGCTTGATTTTCATATCGAGGAAGAAGAGAATGTGTTCCCGATGGTTCCGGCGGGCGAAGCCATTAATAAGATCATCGGCGGGTTAGCATAGCGTTCGTATAGGTTGCTGTCGATAGTCTGGAGCCCATAGCGGGAGTAAGGAGTTTAGTGCATGAGACATACCATTTCTGTTTTGGTGGAGAATAAATTCGGTGTTTTGGCGCGCATCTCGGGCCTTTTTAGCGCGCGCGGGTATAATATCGCGTCGCTTGCGGTTTCAGAAACGCTTGATCCGTCGGTCTCGTATATGACCATTGTTGTTGAGGCCAAGGACGACACGATACTGGAGCAGATCAAGAAACAGCTTAATAAGTTGATCGACGTTATTTCGGTAACCGACTTTACGAAAAAAGATCACGTTGACCGTGAGCTTATTTTGGTGAAAGTTGCGATTGCACCGAAGCAGAAAGCAAAACTCGAAAGCGCGGTGAAGAAATTCCCCGCAAAGATCGTAAAACGCAGCGCTTCGTTGGCGATCATTGAGATAATGGGGGATCAGCGTCAGATCAATGATGCCCTGGCGGCATTCAATCTTTTCGGAGTAAAAGAACTCATCAGGACCGGCAGGATCGCTATGGCGATCGGGAAGTGAGCCGTCCTGCGTTACCATGAGATTGTGCGGGATGGATCAATGAATTCAAGGAGGATGTAAAAATGGCAAAAATGTATTATGACAACGACGCGGATTTGAATATTTTAAAGGATAAAACAATTGCCATCATCGGCTATGGCATTCAGGGGCGCGGGCAATCATTATGTTTGCGCGATTCAGGATGTAATGTTATTGTCTCTGAAATGGCAGGGACGCCGAATTTTGAGCAAGCGGTTAAAGACGGGTTTACTCCTGTTTCTGCGGATGAAGCTGCT
>CAZJJL010000011.1:2680-4175 GCA_964546325.1 uncultured Planctomycetales bacterium
GACCATGTGCAGGCAAAAGTTTATAAGGACAGTATCAAGCCGTTCCTTAAAAAAGGGAAAGCGCTCTGTTTTTCTCACGGCTTTAATATCCGTTTCAAGCAAATTAAGCCTCCGAAAAATGTGGATGTTTTTATGGTCGCTCCCAAAGGGCCCGGCGCGTTAGTCCGCAGGATGTATGAAGAAGGTAAAGGTGTTCCTTCTTTGTTCGCGGTTTATCAGGATGCCACCGGTAATGCCAAGAAATTGGCTCTTGCTTTCGCTAAAGGATTGCGTGCGACGACTGCCGGTGTCATTGAAACAACCTTTGATGAAGAGACCGAGACCGATCTTTTTGGTGAGCAGGTTGTTCTCTGCGGCGGGACCTCGGAATTGATCAAGGCAGGATTCGATACGCTTGTCGAAGCGGGGTATCAGCCGGAGATCGCCTACTTTGAGGTATTGCATGAGTTAAAACTCATTACGGACCTCATCTATGAATACGGTATCACCGGCATGCGGCGCAAAGTTTCTAATACGGCGACGTACGGGGATCTTTCCCGCGGCCCGCGTATTATTACCGATCGCACGCGTAAAGAAATGAAGAAGATCTTAAAAGAGATCCGTTCCGGGAAGTTCGCCCGCGAGTGGATCAAAGAGAATGAAACCGGCAGAAAGAATTTCGATAGTTTATTGAAGGCCGGTGATGAACATAAAATCGAGAAAGTCGGCAAAGAGTTGCGTCAGATGATGCCGTGGATGAAGCATTAACACCGCACGGGCTTGGCCCTGGTACAGAGACCAGGGCGATTTGCTCGTATCGCCAGAGGCACTCGCAAATCGATGCCGTGGATGAAAAAATGATAGTTATGCGTCGCGTGTATTGGGTATTGCGTAAAAACTTTTTACGCAATACGCGATACACCTGACGCGATACTCAATACGCATATGGATAAGTTGATAATTTTCGATACAACATTGAGGGATGGGGAACAAGCACCCGGGGCGAGTTTGAACCCGGTTGAGAAGCTGGAGATAGCGCACGCTCTTGCGGCAATGGGAGTGGATGTTATTGAGGCGGGTTTTCCTATCGCAAGTCCCGGTGAGCTGGAATCGGTCAAGCAGATTTCAAAGGCCGTTAAAAGTGCGGTTATTTGCGCCCTTGCCCGTTGTATGAAAGCGGATATCGACGCAGCCGCGGAAGCGGTAAAGCCTGCGAAAAATCCGCGCATCCATGTTTTTCTGGCCACTTCGAAGATCCACATGCAATATAAACTGAAAAAAGCGGAAGATGAGATCTTGCGTTTGGCGGTTGAAAGTGTCAAATACGCAAAGAAGTTTTGCTCGGATGTTGACTTTTCTCCCGAGGATGCCTCTCGAACAGAACCGGAGTTTTTGCATAAGGTCGTGCGGGCGGTGATTGATGCGGGCGCGACAACCGTTAATATTCCCGATACCGTAGGGTATTCGGAGCCTGACGAGTTTGGCAGAGTTATTCGTTTGATCAGGGAGAACGTCC
>CAZJJL010000011.1:4185-20174 GCA_964546325.1 uncultured Planctomycetales bacterium
AGGCGGTGGTTGCGGTGCATTGTCATAATGATCTGGGATTGGCTGTTGCCAATTCATTGGCCGCGATCAAGAACGGAGCCCGCCAAGTCGAGTGCACGGTCAACGGCATCGGTGAGCGTGCGGGGAACGCTTCGCTTGAGGAGATCATTATGGCGATCCGTACCCGCAAGGACGTCTACCGTATGGTTGAAACGTCCATTGATACTAAACAGATATATAAGGTTTCGCGTCTTGTCAGTAAGCTGACCGGTTTACCGGTCGCTCCGAACAAAGCGATCGTCGGAGCTAATGCGTTCCGTCATGAATCCGGTATCCATCAGGACGGTGTCTTGAAAGAGCGCTCGACGTATGAGATCATTAAGTCGGAAGATGTCGGATATGTAGGGGATGCGTTATTCTTGGGGAAGCATTCCGGAAGGCATGCGCTTGCCGTACGGTTCAAAGAGTTGGGATTTAAGCTTACCGAAGACGAGGTCAAAAAGTTGTATGCTCGTTTTAAAGAGTTGGCTGATAAAAAGAAGCAGATTTTTGACGATGATCTTTTGACGCTTGTTGAAGATGAAATTAAGGTGGCAAAACCCGTTTGGATCTTGGATAGTTTTGAGATCAATTCGGGGACAAAGGTTATGCCTTTAGCAACGGTTTCCTTGCGTTATAAAGGGAAGTCTGTTTCCGGAAAATCAAACGGCGACGGCCCCGTTGATGCCTGTTTTAAGGCTCTTGATAAGGCCACGGGTATTAAAGGCGAATTGCAGGATTATCGCATTGAAGCGGTTACGAAAGGTAAAGATGCGCTTGGTGAAGTCGGCTTGAAATTGAAAGCAAAAGGCAAGGTTGTTACGAGCCGCGGTTCAAGCACCGATATCATCGAGGCGTCTGTTCGCGCCTATGTCAATGCGCTTAACAAGATCGAGAGCTTTTAAATCCATCGAATGGATACACTGCCTCCGGCGGTTTATGGGGTATTAGGGTTTCCCGTTACTCATAGCCTGTCGCCATATATGCAGAATGCTGCGTTTAAGGCGTTGGGGATCCCTGCCGTATATAAACTCTTCGAGGTCGCCCCGAGCGGCCTTGAAGAGTTTTTTTGTTCGCTTGAAAAAAACCATATTCGCGGCTTGAATGTTACTATTCCCTATAAAGAGCGCGCTATGGATTTTGTCACGTTGCCTGTCGAGTCCAATCATTTGCATCAGGTCAAAGCAATTAATACGATAGTTTTCGATAACGGCGCATGGTCAGGCTTTAATACCGATATTCCGGGGTTTGCGCGTCATGTGAGGGAATATATTGATCCTGCGAAGAAACGCGCGGCCATAATCGGAGCGGGAGGAGCGGCGCGCGCGGTAGTCTATGTGTTAGCCCATGAGTGCGTCAGTGATATAACGATCTATGACATCGATGCGATTAAAGCGGAACAGATCGTTCGTTTGGTCAAAAGCCTTTTTCCCGATTTTCCTATTTCCGTGGCTACGAGTATCGAAGCGCTCGGTATCGCTCAAAGCGATATACTGATCAATACCGCGCCCGTAGGCATGAAGCCTTCGGATCCATGTCTCGTCCCAGAAAGCATGTTGCACGGTAACCTTTTTGTCTACGATCTTATTTATACGCCTGCTGAAACGAAACTCTTGGCTGCGGCGCGGGCAAAAGGGTGCAAGACGGCGAACGGATTAAAGATGCTTTTATACCAGGGTGCGCTTTCATTCAGTTACTGGACAAAAAAACAGGCGCCTCTTGACGTTATGTGGAAGGCGCTGCAGGAAGGAGCAAGCCGGGCATGATACTTACGATCGCTATTTTCGTATTCGGTTCGATTGTCGGAAGTTTCATCAATGTGTGTATCCACCGCATGCCGTTGGGGGAATCTATTGTGTGGCCTCGTTCGCATTGCCCCCGCTGCAAAAAAAAGATCCGCGGGTATGACAATATTCCCTTCCTGAGTTATATCCTTTTAGGAGGTAAGTGCCGGTCCTGCAAGAAAAGGATCTCGCTGCGCTATCCTCTTGTTGAGCTTTTGACCGCCGTTACGTTTCTGGCGTTCTATATGCGCTATGGCATTAGTTACGAGTTCATTTATTTTACGCTTTTTGTCTGCGGACTGATCATAGCGACGTTCGTTGATATCCAGCATCGGATCATCCCTGACGAAATCTCGGTAGGCGGGCTTATCGTCGGTTTTATTCTTGCTTCGATAAAAGGGCTGCAGGTGGGGCCCTTCCGTTTTGACTTTGCTCCGATGCTTGATTCTTTTCTCGGCATTATTCTGGGAGGAGGTATTATTTATCTGACCGGTATCGCCTTCGATTTGGTTTATTTCAAATTATTGAAAAAACCGCCCATTCAGGGTGAAACAGAATCTATGGGCGGCGGCGATGTAAAGTTATTGGCGATGATCGGCGCATTCTTGGGATGGAAGGCAGCGCTCCTGACGTTTTTTGTGGCGCCTTTTTTCGGGGCAATCTTTGGCGTTTATAGTCTCTTGGCAAAGAAGGATCACACCATTCCTTACGGGCCTTTTTTATCGGCAGCTGCGGTTATGATGATATGGTACGCGGAACCGATTTTGAAGTTCCTTATTTATCGGTATCTTTAGGGAAATACTATGTCAGAAGAATATTTTACGGATCTTGAAACAACGGCATCTGCGTCAAAATGGGAGTCGGTCGGCCATACGCGCAGAGCCGGTTGTGTCGTCCCGCTTTTTTCCGTTTTCTCATCCACGAGTATCGGCTCAGGTGATTTTTCCGATTTAAAGCGAATGGTCGATTGGACGCATCAGAGCGGGTTGTCCATTATTCAACTCTTACCGATGAATGATGTGGGGAGTGCGTTTTGTCCCTACGATTCCTGCAGTTCCTTTGCGCTTGAACCGATGTATATGGTGATCCCTGAATTAGCGCATGCCAAGGATAAACCCATCAAAGCAAAAATAAACGAGCTTAAGGAGGCGTATCCTGCGGGAAAAGAGTTCGTTGATTACGGCGTAAAACATGCGAAGCTCATTTTGTTGCGCGAAATTTGCAAACGCCAGACGGCGTTCGACGCCCCTAAGTTCCAGCATTTCAGGCAGGATAATAGCTACTGGTTGCAGGATTACGCGCTTTTCAAGGTCCTTAAAGAATATCATGAGGGAAGGCCTTGGTATGAGTGGGAGGACCAATACAAAAATCGCGATCCTGAAGCATTGGAATCATTCCGGAAATACCATGATGAAGAGATCATGTTCCAGATGTGGGTGCAGTGGCAGTTATCCAAGCAGTTCAAAGATGCCAAAGAGTATGCTGCTTCCCGGAACATTATATTAAAGGGCGACCTGCCGATATTGGTATCCCGCGATAGCGCTGATGTTTGGATGCATCCGTATTATTTTAAATTAGAATATGCTGCCGGAGCTCCTCCGGATATGTATTGCGCCAAGGGCCAGCGATGGGGAATGCCGACGTATAATTGGGAGCGCATCGCAACCGATAACTTCCGGTATTTGAAAGAACGCTTGAAATACGCCTCGAATTATTACGATTGCATCCGTATCGATCATGTCGTCGGGCTCTTCCGTATTTGGAGTATTCCGTATGAAGAACCGCATGAGAACCAGGGGCTCAACGGATTTTTTGACCCGCGCGACGAATCGCGCTGGAAAGAGCATGGCAGCACGATCCTTTCATTCATCTTGAATCATACGTCGATGCTTTTGTGCGCCGAGGACTTGGGCGTTGTTCCTGTCGCATGCACGCAAACGTTGCAGGAACAGGGTATTCCGGGGAATGATGTTCAACGCTGGGTCAAGGATTGGGGGCACCGGCATGATTTCCTGCGCCCTGAGGAGTATCGTTTCTTATCGGTTGCCATGCTTTCGACGCATGACACCACCAGTTGGTCAGGGTGGTGGGAGAATGAGGCAGGTACCATTGATGAGGCGCTTTTTATGCGCCGTGCTGCCGGGCGTTTCGATGGGGCGTATATGAAAGAGCGTCTTTTCGATAAGACGCTCTCGCGCCATGGGAGATTGCGCTGGCATACGTATATCGATTCGGTCGACGCACTCGCGTACGTTTTAGGAAAACGCAAGGATGAAATAGCAGACTTTATCGATATGTATTTGAATTCGTATCAAGAAAAAGAGAAATTCTGGAAGTTGGCCGATTTGCCGGGGGATATGCGGGAGAAGGCTGATACCGAGATCCTTGCCGCTGCTTTTAAGCTCACGCTTGATGCAAAAGCCGTATTTTCTATCCACCTTATCACGGATTGGCTTGCTTTGGGTGATTTGTTACGGAATGATCCGTATTCGTACCGCATTAATATGCCGGGGACCGTTGATCCAAAGAACTGGTCTTTGGTCATGCCGATAAGCCTCGATGAACTGATCCGCCATCCGCTTTGTTCTACTATTAAAGAAATGGTCGCTGCTTCGGGAAGAGAATGAGCCGTAGTTTCTATGTATGGGGATTGAAAGAGGGTTTGGATGAAGGTTAATGATGTCCTTTTTATTGTTGCCTCAAATTTTATCCCTGTCGTAGGGATTTTTTTCTTTGGATGGAAGTTATCGGCTGTTTTGGTTTTCTATATATTCGATTTATTTTTTTATTCATTGTTTATAGGCGCCAAATGCAGACGAATAGAAAAAGAGAAAGGTGCTGATGTAGACAAGAAAAATAATCTTGAACAACTGTTTTTTTTCCCTATAGTTCTCTTCGGCTTTTTTGTTATCGTAGTAGCTCTCTTCGAGGATCTCACGGGCGCTGATCTCCGTAATATTCTTTTGGTTTCACTACTAACGGTACCGTATTATATTTACGATTATAAAAGAAATTTCATTGAGAAAAGAGAATGGGAACAGTCCCATGAGAAGTCGCTTCTGAAAAGCGTTTTCATTCATCTTACCTTGATTGGGATCATCATAGTCATTTTTATTCTTAGTATGGTTTATTATGCGTTTGTATCGTTTGGTCCGGAGCCGTTCAAGGCCATGGCGCTTATAATCGCATCGGTCAAATCGTTCGTTGATGCGTATGCGTTCACGTTTGAAAAGAGCACGGTATGATATTGCAAGGCCCGGAATTCTATATTTCAAAACGTATGGGAAGGGCAATCATGGACCATGCGATGCTTGCCGAAGGAGACCGCATTGCCATTGCGCTTTCAGGAGGGGTGGATAGCCTAACGCTGCTGCAGGTTATGCGAGACCGCAAGAGCTTTGTGCCCATTCACTATCATCTGGTTGCCGTGCATATTGATACGGGCACTTCAAAAAAGACGCTGCGGGCATTAGCGCGCTTCTGCGATACACTCGGAGTTCCGTTTCATTCGTTCAAGCCGGGAAGATCAAAAGATGATACGCATGCCGCATTCTCCTGGTTTTACGGTAAAAGAAGAGAGGAGCTTTTGAGGCAGGCTCAGCGGTTACAATGTAATACGATTGCGTTGGGCCAGCATAAAGATGACGTCGTCGAGACAATGCTTCTGCGGATGTTCTTTGCCGGCACGGTGTCGGTCCTTCCCGCGCACGAGAGAATATCACCTCAGCTATCGGTTATCAGGCCAATGGTGTATGTCGAGAAAACGTTGATCCGGTCGTTCGTGAAAACCGCTGATTTCCCCGCAATCGCGCTCAAGGAGAACTCTTCGGATGCCGCAAAGAGACGCTCTATAGCCGCGATGATCCGCACTATTGAGAAAACCTGCCCCGAAGTAAAAACCAATATTTCCCGAAGCCTTACCCGGGTTAAAAAAGATTATTTGCTTTAAAAAGCTTCTCCCCGGTGTTATAGTAATGATCGATCGGTCTCGTGTGAATATGATAGGCACGTGTTGGGCAATGCGGCGGCATTCAATGCGGCGAGACTATATTTGTAGAAGGGAAAATATATGATCATTTTTGTGAGCGGTATTTTTATCCTCGTTGCCGTTATCCTGATCGTCCTTGTTTTTAAGCTTTCCTCTCAAGTTAATGAGCGTTTGAATCAAATGACCCCTTCGCTGCACTAGGACAATAACACTATCGGTCAGAATCTCGGCAACGCATCCACGCTTTTCGGGGATGTGCATGAGAAACTCGGCCGTCTTGAGGAAGGCAATCGCAGGATCTACGAGATCGGCAAGGATATTGCAAGCCTTCAGGACCTTTTGCGCGCTCCGAAGTTCAGAGGGCAAATGGGCGAGTCGCTTTTAGAGAACCTTCTAGCACAGGTCCTTCCCGCGGGGCATTTTTCCACGCAGTATCGTTTTAAGAACGGAGATGCGGTTGATGCCGTAGTCAAGCTTGGCGAACGGCTGGTCCCTATCGACGCTAAATTCTCCCTTGAGAATTTTCAAAAGATGGTTGCCGAAACGGATGAGTCTTTGAAGAATTCGTTCCGGCGTAAGTTCGTCCAGGATGTTAAAAACCGTATTGATGAGATCGCCGCAAAGTATATCCTTCCCGCGGAAAATACCTATGATTTTGCTCTTATGTATGTGCCGGCAGAGAATGTGTATTATGAAGTTATCATTAAAGAAGACCTGATCTCGTACGGGGTCTCTCAGAAAGTTATCCCTGTTTCACCGAATACCTTCTATGCGTATCTGCAGGTTATTTGCCTGGGATTAAAAGGATTGAAGATCGAAGAGAATGCCAAGATAATCTTAAAACATCTGGGCATGCTGAGCGCGGAGATTACCAAGTTCAGGGATGATTTTGCTGTTTTAGGAACGCATATATCCAATACCGGCCGTAAATATGATGATGCGCAGAAGCGGCTCGATAGGTTTTCCGACCGATTAACGAATATCCAGGATACGAAAGTATTGGAGGAGTCATAATGCCGGCAGTAGCATGCGCGGTCGTTGCTTTTAGCAGGCGGCCGGCGAATATGTCTTTGACGCATGGCGATACGGCTGCATCCTTGCATAACCGGAGCGTTTTTTTGGCGCATCAGGGGGTTGATTACCGCGATTTAGTCTGTGCCAGGCAAGTTCACGGCGACGCCGTGGTTTCTATAAACGATACCGATAAGGGCAGAGGGGCGTGTTCGGCTGAGACGGCGTTTGCCGATACCGATGCTTTAATAACGGCAACTGCGGGTGTTCCTCTTGCGGTTTTTACCGCGGATTGCCTTCCGATCCTTTTATATGACCCGGAAGTGTCTTGCGTTGCCGCGGTGCACGCCGGATGGCGGGGCACAAAAAACCGTATCGTTGAAAAAACTATTCTTCGCTTGAGGCAAGAGTACCGGTCTGACGCAAAAGATATACGCGCTTTTTTGGGGCCGTGTATCCGCTCATGCTGCTATGAAGTTGGCGCTGAATTCAAGACATTTTTTCCCGATGCCGTACGCGTACGCGATGGGAAAGTGTATTTTGATCTGGCGGAAGCTAATTGCGTTCAATTGCGCCAGGCGGGAGTTTTGGCGGGACATATTTCTGATGAGGGTATGTGCACGAGTTGCCAGGCGGATGATTTCTTTTCATTCCGTCGTGAAGGCGCAGGTACCGGCCGGATGATGTCAGTTATTATGGTGCGATAATATGCTCGAGACAAAAGCGGTTGAATTCATAAAGAAACATTACCGGGAAGGGCCGATGGTTGCGTTAACCGGCGCGGGAATCTCTGCGGAAAGCGGCGTGCCGACATTTCGCGGAAAAGGCGGATTTTGGGAGCGATATGACCCGGAAATATACGCGTATCCCGACGAACTCAGAAAGCTATTGCATAAAGACCCTTCGGCTGTTGCCGATTTCCTGATCGACCTGTATTCCGTGTTAACGAAAGCAAAGCCGCATGAAGGCCATCGCGCTTTGGTTGTATTGGAAAAAGAAGGGGCGTTAAGCGGTATCATAACGCAGAATATCGATAATTTACATCAGCGTGCCGGAAGCCGTTCGGTTTGCGAGCTTCACGGCAATGCTTTTCGCATCAAATGTATGGATTGTTCCAAGAGTATTACCTATGAACGTGACCGCATTACGGAAATGGCAGGATCCATTGTGTTGGCCCGCTCCAGCAGACAGCGTCTTTTGCGGGTTTTAAACAGGTATTTTCCAACGTGTGCGTGCGGAGGCCGTTTTCGGACGGATATCATTTTGTTCGGTGAAGCGCTTCCGGCGGAAGCGTTGGAGCAGGCGCATGATCTGCTTGATTCATGCCGCATGCTTTTTATTATCGGCACGTCGTTAACGGTGTTCCCGGCGGCGGGATTGCCTTCATATGCCCGGAAACAAGGTGCATTACTTGTTGAGATCAATAACGAGAAAACGCCTTTAACAAATATTTGTGACCTCGTGATCCCTCAGCCTGCGCGTGAAGCGCTTCCGGCGATCGTGGAAAGCCTCGGATATGCATAAATATTCGCTGGAATTCACCTTAAGCATGTACGGAGATTACGCGGATGCGTTCCAGAAGGCGTTGGCTCCGTACACCGATTCGCTTGAAATATACCCGATGCCGCGGGCTGACGCAGACCGGTTACGCCATTATAAAGTGCGGATTCTGACTATTGATCCGACTATTATTTTTGATATGTGCTCGGAGTATGGGCGTATTAAAGCGGTTAAGATCGATGAGCAGGGCAGGTAGTTCACGTTGCAATAGTCGAGTAATCATGTTATGATAGCGTATACAAGGGGTGAGTATGTATATCGTTGTCCTTATTACAACAGCACATAAAGAAGAAGCGCATAAGATAGCCTATGCGTTGCTTACCAATAAGGCGGCCGCGTGCGTCAATATTATTGATGCCGTCGAATCGGCATATTGGTGGCAGGGTAAGATAGAGACCGGGAAAGAAGTCCTTTTAGTAGTGAAAACCAAGACCGCAAAATTTAATAGCGTCGTTAAGCTGGTGAAGGCGTTACATAGTTATACGGTCCCCGAAATTATTGCTTTGCCGATAGTTTCTGGAGAAAAATCATATTTGCGGTGGCTTGATGAATCTGTCCGGAAATCCCCTTGATTTCATATATGCGTTCGTAGGCGGAGTGCTTGTTAGTTTTACTCCGTGCGTTTTTCCGCTGGTGCCTGTTTCCGCTGCGTTTATCGGCGCATCCGGAGCGAAGAGCCGTCGTAAAGGTTTTTGGTTAAGCCTTGTCTATGTCTCCGGCATTGCCGTTACGTATGCGCTTTTAGGTATTATAGCTTCGCTTACCGGACGCATATTCGGCATGATCAGTTCGCATCCGGCGACATATGCGGTCGTTGGGATTATTATTATGCTCTTTGGATTGTCCATGCTGGATATTATCCCTCTGCCGGTACAAACCCGTGTTACGTTGCCGGCGATCATGAAAGGCAATTACCTTTCCACTTTTTTTATCGGGATGGTTTCCGGGTTGATTATCGGCCCGTGCACTGCTCCGGCGTTAGGTGCTATTCTCGTCTATCTGGCGGCAAAAGAGAACATCGTCTATGGGGCATTCCTGTTGTGTGCGTTTGCCTATGGGATGGGCCTTATTTTGATCCTTGCAGGGACGTTTAGCTCGTTCTTTGCGAATTTGCCGAAATCGGGGAAGTGGCTTATTTTTGTGAAACGTTTGGCGGCGGCGATCCTTTTGACCATGGGGGCGTATTTTCTGTATACTGCGATAAGGAGGATATAAGATGAAAAAGTTCGTTTTGTTGTCGGTTCTTGTATGTGCTGTTTTTTGTTTTTCGGCGGGGGGTGCGTGGGCAAGCGATATGAAGCCGTTTCCGGCTGCTGATTTCACGCTGCAGGATATCAATCAGGACATGTTTTCGTTAAGTTCGTTGCAGGGGAAAAAGCCGGTTTTATTGTTTTTCTGGACGACGTGGTGTCCGTTTTGCCAGAGATTGTACAAAGACGGGTTAGAGGTGTGGTCAATTGATGTCGGTGAATTGCCCGATAAGGTCAGGGAGCATATCAGCGATTTACGTTTGTCCTATCGCGTCCTTTTGGACAAGGATACCGCGGTCTCCAATTCGTTTAAACTCGTCGGTGTTCCGACGTATATATTGGTCGATAAGGACGGGCAGGTTATTTTTCGCGATAACTTTTTGCCCATGGATTACAAAGACAAGTTAGGACTGTAAGTTCGGGTATCGGTTTACGGTGTTCGGTTCGTTGGAGGTAAACGAAAATACTTTTGCCGACCGTTGATTGAATAAGAGAAAGGTTCGACGATGTTCGATAAGATGAAACAGCTTATGGAAATGCAGAAGCAGATGCAGCAGATGAAGCGCGAGCTTGACAACACTTTTTTTGATGTTACGAGCTCGGATAATACGGTTAAGATCACCATGAACGGTTCCCAGGAAGTGCGCGATGTTGTCTTGCAACGCGCTCCCGGAGAATGCGATAAGGCAAAGCTTGAAGCGGCGATCAAAGATGCGTATAATCGCGGGATAAAAAAATCGCAATCCGTTGCGGCTGAAAAAATGAAGGGCATCACCGGCATGAATATACCGGGTTTACTCTGAGGTGGCTATTATGAGCGATAAAGTTATGGTTAATTATGCGGGGCAGGATGTTCCGGCGACCCCCATCGATATCAATCAATCCCGCGAACAGTGGAGCGAATATGTGCTGGATGACGGTACGCTCTTGCGCATTAAGCTTGTTGTTACCAATGTCTTGCGTCTTGAGGGGAAGTTTGACGAAGAACATAATCCGGTTTACCTGGTGAAATCCACGAATGTTACGTCTATCAAAGCCCCGAGTAATCTAAAAAAACAATAATGAATGCCGGCAATAAGATACGCCATCTGCTGAAAACGCGCGAGTTCATTAATGTTGCTACGTGTGATTCCAACGGCAATCCTAATGTCGCGCCGAAATTCATCCTGAAATCGGAAGAGCAGTATGTATATCTGGTTGACTATGTTTTAGGCAGGACCTGGCAGAATTTAAAAGAGAACCCGCGAGTTTCGCTGTCTTTCATGGACCTTGATTCGTTAACGGGGTATCAATTTAACGGCCGAGTAGAGATTATCGATCGCGGCAAGGAATACGATGTTTTGCTTGAAGAGATAACTGCCCGTGAGATCAGTCTTTCGGCCAAGCGTATCCTCGAAGGCCTGGATTCCGGCGAGAAGCATTCGAGTTTTGAAGTGGCGTTCTCCGAACATATCGCGGTATTTAGGGTGCGCATCGAGGATTATGCGGAGATCACTCCGTTTGGGAAAGTTAAGAGAGAAAAGGTCGAATGACGCTATGAACGGATTAACCGGATGCGCAACAGGGATCGGCAGTTTGCCGTATAAAGATACGCGGGAGGCATTGGACATAATTTTTGCTTCTTGTCCGCAGGTTCCTTTTTGGCCGCAGTTGCCAAAACGCAGTTTGAAAGAAGGGATGTTACTGCAATATTGCGAGAATATTCCCTGTTTAAAAGTTGATTCGGGGAGTGTTATTTTCGACGGTACGCAGATGGATGCGCAGCTGGAGGCATTTTACGAGCGGATCATTGCCGAGGATATCGAATATTTCAAGATTTCTTCTGAGTATGCCGCCGGTTTTGAGGAATTCGTTTTCCGCCTTAAAAAAGATAGTTCCGGGGTTAGGGCGGTTAAAGGACATATTACCGGACCGTTTACGTTTGCCGCCAGTCTTAAGGATGAAAAAGGGGTTGCGCTTTTGCACGACCCTGTTTTTATGCAGGTGATTATAAAGGCTTTGACGATGAAAGCCCTTTGGCAGCTTAAACGTTTCGAAGGAGTGCCGGGCGCCAGGATCATTTTTATGGATGAGCCGTATTTGGGGTGTTTTGGCTCTGCGTATACTCCTTTGAGCAAAGAAGACGTGATCAGCGGGCTCGGAGAGATCGCCGCGCCTTTACAGGCCGCCGGCGCGTTAGTCGGTGTGCACTGTTGCGGTAATACCGATTGGTCTATTTTTACGGAAATCCCGGGGATAAACGTTATTAACTTTGATGCCTTTGATTTTTTGGACAAATTTGTCTTGTACGCTGATAGCCTTAAATCATACCTTTTGAGGGGCGGCATGATCTGTTGGGGGATTGTTCCGACGCATGATGCAGTGAAGGAATTAACGCCCCTTGCGCTGGTTGAGAAGCTTAAAAAAGGGATAGAACTCCTTGAAACAAAAGGAGTTAACGCAGATATCGCTCGTAAGAACTTGCTTATAAGTCCGGCGTGCGGCCTAGGTACTCTTGACCCTGTCAAGGTGGGGCCTATCTTTAAACTTCTTTCCGGAGTTTCCGCAATAATCCGAGGTTAAAAAAAGATTTGACAAAATGCCGCAAACGAAGTAGGATATACCTCTACTTTTTTATCTAACCATAAGGAGCTTTTCAGATGAAGGAAATACGAATTCATGCACGAGCTGGCCAGGGAGCTATTACAACGGCCACGCTCTTAGGCTATGCCTATTTTTTAAAGGGGATGTATCCCTACGCATTCCCGAATTTCGGTGCCGCGCGTATGGGCGCGCCGATGAACGCGTATGTGCGGGTCGATGATAAGCCTGTCCGCTTACGTAGTCAGATCTATGAGCCGGATTATCTTTTGATCGTTGATCCGACTTTGATGCGCGGATTTAATTGTTTCGCAGGGTTAAAGGATAAAGGGGTTGCGTTAATTAGCGGCAAGCCCGAGGAAGTGAATGTTCCGAAAGTAAAGCCGAGCCAGAAAGTGTATATTATTCCGGCTAATGATATCGCCATGAAGACGATCGGCAGGCCTTTAGGCAATACCGCATTGTTGGGCGCATTTTGTGCGGCTACCGATGAATTTGAGTTGGAAAAGCTTTTTGATGTTATTAAGAAACGGTTCCCCGGCAAGATCCAGGAAGGCAATATTGCTTCCGCCAAAGCCGGATATGATTTTATTAAAAACGCTAAATAAGAGGTCCTTATGTTCGGTCCATTAGTTTGTAAACCTGGTTCCAGCAGAAATAATAAGACGGGTTCCTGGCGCATCGGAGTACGGCCGAAGTTTTTGAAAACGAATTGTATCGGCTGCAAAATGTGCCTTTTGATTTGTCCGGAAGGTTGTATCAGCGGAGAAGGAAAAAATACCTACGACGCTGATTTTGTCTATTGTAAAGGATGCGGCAACTGCGCCATCATCTGTCCGAAAAAAGACATTGAAATGGTCAAGGAAGAAGGGGTAAAAGAATAGATGAAAGAATTCCTAGAAGGTTCACTTGCAATTGCGGAAGCAGTAAAACTATGTAAGCCCGGAGTCGTTTCGGCGTATCCGATCACTCCTCAGACGCATATCGTCGAGGAATTGGCTTCGATGGTGGCAAACGGAGAAATGAAGACGCAATGCGTTAATGTTGAGTCGGAACATTCCGCGGCCTCGGTGGTTTTAGGAGGCGTTGCCGCCGGTGTCCGTTCGTATACGGCGACCAGCTCCCAGGGATTGTTGTATATGGCGGAAGTTGTCTATAACTTCGCCGGGTTACGCTTGCCGATCGTTATGACGGTTGCCAACAGGGCGATCTCAGCGCCTATTAATATTTGGAACGATCAGCAGGATTCCATTTGTTTGAGGGATTCCGGATGGATCCAGTTATATGCCGAGACCTTGCAGGAAGCGGTCGATCTGCATTTTATCGGATATCGCTTGAGTGAGGATAAATCGGTCATGCTTCCGGTCATGGTATGTATGGACGGGTTTATTCTTACCCACGGGATCGAGACTATTGAGATCCCTTCGCAGGAAACGGTCGATTCATTCCTGCCTCCCTATAATCCGCTTTATAAACTTGATGTTGAAAATCCGCTCACGCTCGGCCCGCTCGTTGATCCTGAATCGTATGCGGAGACACGGTACGCCATAGAAGAGACGCAAAAAAGCGTTCTTGATATTCTTCCGAAGATCGTCAAGGAGTTTAACGGTACATTCGGCCGCTCCTATAACGGTTTGATCGAAGAATATATGGTTAAAGATGCCGACCGTGTTATCGTCGCCATGGGATCGGTTTGCGGTTCGGTAAAAGATATCGTCGATGAGCTTCGTGCGAAAGGGAAGAAGGTAGGGTTACTGAAAATCATGTCCTACCGTCCGTTCCCTGCTCAGGCAATTTGCGATGCTCTTAAGAATGTTTCGAAAGTGGCGGTGCTTGACAGGGCGTTGTCCTTAGGTTCGTTTGCCCCCCTTTCAAGCGAGGTGCGCGCTGCTTTTTACGGTAAGAAAAAAGCTCCGAAATCGATCGGTAGCTACGTGATCGGCCTCGGAGGACGCGATATTACCAAGGATTCTATTAAAGAGGTGTTCAGCCTCATGACCAAAGATAAGCAGACACAATTCATTGATCTCAAACCAGAATTGTTAAAGGAAAAATATGAATAGTCGACCACTTTTTAATTCCGGACACACAGCCTGCGCCGGGTGCGGCCAGTCACTGGCAGCCCGTCTGGTTCTTGAAGCTGCTGGTCCTAACACCATTATCGTTAACAATACCGGTTGTTTGGAGGTTTTTTCGACCAAATACCCGGAAACAGCATGGGGAGTACCTTTTATTCATTCCCTTTTCGAGAATGCTGCCGCGGTTGCTTCCGGCGTTGAGCAGGCGTTGATCGCTCAAGGTAAGAAAGAAACCGTTAATGTTATTGCGCAAGGCGGGGATGGCAGCAGCTCGGACATCGGTTTGCAGGCTTTTTCAGGAATGCTTGAAAGAGGGCATGATATTTTGTATGTGTGTTACGATAATGAAGCATATATGAATACGGGCGTTCAGCGAAGCGGATTAACGCCGTTTGATACGAATACGACAACGAGTCCTGCCGGCAAAGCATCAATGGGAAATTGGCGTCCCAAGAAGCCGATACCCGAGATCGCCGCAGCTCACGGGATCCCCTATGTTGCGACCGCTTCGGTCGGTTATCCGCAGGATATTACGCGCAAAGTAAAGAAGGCTTTGAGCATTAAAGGACCCAAATATATTCAAATTCACGTTCCCTGTCCGTTAGGATGGAGACATGAAACCGCGTTAACGTATGATATGGGAAAATTGGCAGTAGAGACCGGCTTGTATCCGCTTGTTGAATGCGAGAACGGAAACTGGACTGCCCGACAGATCCAACCGAAACCGGTTGAGGAGTACCTGAAGCTGCAGGGGAGATTTAAACACCTCTTGAATAATCCTGAAGCCCTGAAACAGATTCAGGCAATCGCTGATCGCAATATTCAGAAATACAATCTGAAGGTGCAGACAAGCGCGTAAAAGAGGAGGTATTTGATGGGTAAACAGCTAAGGGCAGTTTCCGAAGTGAGTTTAAAGGATTTGGTCAAAGATTTGACGAAAGCGTACGCTGATGAATGGTTGGCATTTTATTTATATTGGTACATGGCGCAAACGGTGTCCGGTAAAGGGTATGAGGACATGGCAGAAATGCTTAAGAAAATTGCGAATGAAGAACTTGAGCATGCCACAGAGTTGGCTGATCTGATCATCAAGCTGGGCGGATTACCGCTTGCCAACCCTATGGACTTCGAAAAAAATGCCAATGCTCCCTATACGATGCCTCCGAAGAACACCGCTGACTACAACAGGATTATTCGTATTGTAACAGAAGCAGAGGCTGCGGCGATCGATGTGTATACGAAAATCGCAAAGAAGACATTTGGCAAGGATAACGTGACGTATCAGCTGGTAACCCACATTCTTTCTGAGGAAGCAAATCACGAAGAAATGTTTGAGAATTTGTTGGAGCGTTAAGAAGAAGTTTTACCGCAGTTTCGGGGTTTCGCTACATAAAAACATAAGGTGCTCAAGGAGGCAGGAAGATGGCAAAGGTTACTGTTGATGCGACTACGTGCGTGGGATGTGGGTTATGCGAGCAGGGTTGTCCGGAGGTTTTTAAGATAGAATCCGACGGTATTGCTCACGTTAAGACCGATTCGTGCGCGCAGCATAATATCAAGGAAGTTGCAGAACAATGCCCGGTTAACGCGATTAAAGTTGCGTAATTGACCCGGTTTCGAATAATATAAAAACCCCGTTACGATATTCGTAACGGGGTTTTTTATTTGTTCGCTCCCGGAAGGCAGGGTCATGCCTGCTTTCAGGCTTGCTTAATAACGG
>CAZJJL010000012.1:0-14439 GCA_964546325.1 uncultured Planctomycetales bacterium
CGCTATTGCCTTCGGCACGAACCTTACAGGCTCCCGAAGATTCAACAAACGCAAACCCGAACGAAATACCGGGAACAGAACCGACAAGAACCTCATAAAGGTCCTCGACTGTTTTAATAAAATGGCTCTGGCCGAACACCAGATTGACATCATCCGGTTTCCGGATAGAAACACTCGTGATCGTAACCATGGTTATTTCCCCCCGTCAATAATAATAGCCCGAAACGCCGATATGTCAACAGCATTAATCCCGGAGAATGTCTTAACGGAAGCCCATATCTTTGTCGGATTGCCCAATAAGGAAATCGGGACTTTGACCAGCATCTCTTTCCCTTTCAACTCGATCCGCACTCCGTTATCCTTAATCACCTTACGCTTATCAAGAACGCGGCATGTATCATTCCTGATAAATACGGTAATCTTGGGCATTTGAGGAAACGCTACGCGGTCGCTTGCCCCGAACAAATAGATCACCCCGCGCAAACGGCGTAACCGTTCTTCGTTCTTTTGAATACGGATGAACAAATATTCGTCCGCAATCCCATAGCTAACACTCCCCTGCGCTTGCGCTACCATAGTATCGCTACTACCCGGTATTTCTACTTTTGGTTCGGAAAGAAGTTTCGACATCCCCAAAAAAGACAATGCCTTGTCCCACAACCCCGGCTCCTTCTTTTCTTCGGATAATTTCCCGGGAGGGGGAAATAAAACAACGTTGGGATAACTGCCGAACAACTCATTGCTGCGAACAAATGACAGGAGATAAAATGCGCTTGAGCTGGTTTCTGACTTATTACACAGGACCGCTTTATGTTTTTTCTCGATCTCTTCCGCGGTTAAAGGAAGCCGCTGCCAGATAATTTCCGAATCCCGCAATTGGACGGGAGAAATCAACGGATACTCGGGATGATAGTGCCGGGGAAGAGGCCATCCCACGCAGTGCACCAGATAACTATAAACTTTCGGCTGCGCGATCTGATCCCCGATCTCATTAAGGGCTGCCTGAAAAAACAAGTAGTACGCCCGGTGGTCGCCGTTACTATCCGCCGGATGCGTCACAAAAACCTTAGTCGGCTGAAAATCCAAAAGGACATTCACCAGATCCTGCAGGATATTCTCGGCAACATACGGCTTATTATACGAATAATTATTCTTATACGGAACCTTGGTCTGCCTGCTCAGAAGACTTCGATAAGGTTTTTTGGTATCCCAATAGTAATGCATGATCGCGAACGTGCCAAAATCGGGATACCCGAAGAAAATAAGGTCTTTTTCCGACAAACCCAACATTTTTACGGCGGCAATCGCTTCTTTTCGCCTGACCTCACCCATATGCACAAATTCGCCAGGCAAAAACGTCAGACGTTTTTCATAGACGATAAACGCGAGCTGATTGGCATCCCCGTTGGTAAGATACGCGATCCGCACCGGAGCCCCGACAGCAACAGCTTTTTGTATAACGCCTGCGCAGCCGATAATCTCATCATCGGGATGCGGCGCAAGAATAAGGATGCGGTCATCCTTGGTTATCGGCTCCAAAAGCGCATATTTTTCGGCAATGGCCTGATCGTTGGAAAGACGGCTTCGATTACCGGCGAAAGCCGCATGCGAAAACAACGATACCGACAGAAGAATACCGATACATATCCCGCATATTTTTTTCATCGTTCGACCCATGTCTTACGGGTGAAAAAACCCTTACACACCGTTTAAAACAAACCAGAGCCCGACGCTGGCGATAACGCCCATAATGCCGCCGAAATAAAACGGCGCCGAAGCGCCTCCATAATGCCAAAGCCCGCCCGCTAACAAAGACGCAGGCAAGAGGCCGATCCCGACAATCGTTGCATGAAGGCCTATTGCTGTTGCGCGCATATGCGACGGAGCGATATCCGCAACAAGCGCTTTTTCAACGCCTTCGGTACAAGCCATATACACACCATAGCCGGCAAAGAGAACCCAGTAAAGCCAAGACACGTGCGTAAGCGCAAAACCAAAATATACCGACGCATAAAAAAGATACCCGATAACCAATATTTTTTTCCTGCCTACATAATCGGAAAGGCGCGAGGCAGGATAGCTGACGATGCTATGGACAATATTGAACACCAGGTACATAAGAATAACGGTGGCTAACGGATTACCGTTCTTCTGCGCGCGCAACAAAAGGAATTGATTTGACGAATTTCCTAACGTAAAGATAAACGTGACGACAAGGAACAATTTCAGCCGACGATCAAGCGCGTTCCAGCGGAATGAAACCTTTTCCGTGCGTTCTTGAACGCGCGCTTTTTTTTCACGGACAAAAAACAAAACCAAAACACCGATAAACGCGGGGATGACAGAGAACAAAAAAACGTGTTGATAATCGCCTTTAAAATGAACGATCAGGAGGTACGCCAACCAGACTCCCAGGCACGCGCCAAGCGTATCCATAGTCCGGTGTAACCCAAACGCTGCCCCCCGCCTCTTAGCGTGAGCGCTATCGGCAATAAGCGCATCGCGCGGGGCAGTACGGATGCCTTTTCCGAAGCGATCAATGACCCTTCCAAAAAGGACCATTCCCCATCCCGTCGAAAGATAGAGCACGAATTTACCGACGGCAGATGCGGCATAACCGCCGATAGTAAAAGGTTTACGCAGCCGAAAACGATCGGAAAAGTATCCGGAGAAAACTTTTGTCAAACTCGCCAAACTCTCCGCGATCCCCTCGATCAGGCCGAGTATCGCAGGTCCGGCACCCAATTGCACGACCAGATACACCGGCAAAATGGGGTAGACCATTTCACTGGCGATATCGGTAAGAAAACTCGTAACCCCTAATAAGATAATATTAAACATCGTTTGAGCGTTAAAAAACGTCCGTGGTCTATAGTCAAAAGCCTCTGGTCGATAATAAGAACGTGACCGGCATTCGTATCCATGCCGAATAGTCAACCATACGGTTTTTTCACCCGTACAATTCATCTGTGTGCGGATAAAATCTACTGAACCGTTTCTAACGGAATATGCCCGTCCTATATTGGACCAATAATCATGTATGCATGCGAAACCGAGACATTATACCATATCCCGCAAAAGCCGCGCAAAGAACAACAAACCAGTCGCCAAAGCGCGTATACGGCGTCGGCTTCTCCTGTGAGGGAGCAATGCGCCGCGCCTGCATGCCGCCGATAAATAAACTATTGCCTCTTGCATCAGCCAAGACCGCATTCACAACCCCGGATGGGGCAATGAAACCGGAGACTCCGGTATTAGTCGCGCGTACGACAAAACGACGGTTCTCAACAGCCCGTACGATGGAAGCCTGGAAATGCTGATAGGCAGCGGGAGTTCTTTGATACCAGGCATCATTGGTGATATTAACTAAAAAACCCGCTCCCTTTCGTACGAGCTGGCGGGAAAGACCCGGGAATAAATCTTCGAAACAAACCAATACGCCGAACGTTGCGGGAGAAGAATATCCCGAAGGCGTATAGCGAAAAATAGTCGCCGCTTTCCCCGGAGTTGTCTCTCCGATAGGCACAATAGTCTCTAAAAAAGGGAGCACTGAGCGCAACGGGATGTATTCGCCAAAAGGCACCAGATGCATCTTATCGTATCGGGCGGCACATTCCCCTTGCGGCGTCAAAAGAACCGCGCTGTTATAGTACTGCTCCTGACGATGAGTTACCGCTCCGAATAATAACCACGCGCCTGTTTTGCGCGCAGTCTCCTGCACGCGTTGATAATATTCGGGATCTTCTTCGAGCACGACGGGCAGCGAAGCTTCGGGCCAAATGATCAACGACGGCATCTCTCCCGCAGCCTCATGAGTAAGCTCGATATACCGCTCCATGATATAATCCTGGTTTTCTTCTTCCCACTTGAGTTCCTGCGGAATATTTCCCTGCACCACGGCCAAACGGACTAAATTCGTAGGATCACGCTTTCGCGCATCAACCTGGCGGAAACGAACAAAACCATACCCCAAAACAGCGACCAACAAAAGCAATGCCACCGCCATTGAAGGAAGAGCGTTCGTCCTCTTATTTTTCTCAACGAGCCATGAGCTATGCGCGATACACTGATATATCGCCACATTTGCCAACATAACGATACCTGAAACCCCCCATGCGCCGGTAATATCGGCTATCTGAAGAATAAGAAAATTCGGCGTTTGGGAATACCCCAATAAGCCCCACGGAAAACCGGTTAATAGATTACTGCGAAGGAATTCCAAACATACCCATGCGGCGGGAATATAAAAAAGAGAAACAATGCGATTCTTCTCTAAATATACCGGCATAAGCATAAGCGCAAAGAAACCGGTATAAAGCGCCAAATATAAAACGAGCACGATGGTGCCTACTAACGTAACATGCGCCAGCCAAAATACGAGACCGGCCCAAAAACATATCCCAAAAAAATATCCGAGGAGAAAACGGCTACGGAGAGTTTTACCGGAAACCGCGATGAAAAACGGGACAAATGCCACCCAGGCCAAGAACCAATACCCCGGCCAGGGAAAAGAAAACACCAGAAGGAGCGCGGAGAAGGCACATAACAAAAAAGATATCGGTGATATCCGCGTTATTGTCCGCAGCATTTTTTATATTTTTTCCCGGAACCGCACGGACACGGCTCATTGCGGCCGACTTTCTGATGCGAAACAACCGGCGCTTGTTTAGCCGGAGTTTGTTCTTGCGAGACAGCACCTTCACCGGATACGTCAACAGGAGGATGGGAGAATTGCTCGGTCTCCTGATGCACCATCTGCTTAGAAACAGAACTAAAAACACCTTTGAAGCGCTCCTGTTGCACCGGCTGAAGGCGAAAGATCATATGCACCGCATCTTCGCCTATAGAAGAGACCATTTCCGAGAACATCCCGAACGCTTCACGCTTATATTCGATCAACGGATCGCGCTGGCCATACGCGCGCAAACCAATTCCCTCGCGCAAAGAATCCATCGCGTACAAATGATCTTTCCACTTGGCATCGATGATCTGCAAATAAACCATGCGCTCCATATGGCGGATCATCGCCTCACCCATTGAAGTTTCTTTTTCCGTATACACTCTCACGATCGCATCGCGCACATCTTCTCGGACATGTTCACTCTTCGAAGCGAGGATCTCCTGCGGGTTCAGTTCAATGCCGAATTTCGCGCCGATCGCCGCAATGAACCCGGGAAGGTTCCAATCCTGAGGACTCGGGCTTTGAGCGCAATGCACCGCGACTATCGCGTCAAACTCCCGATCGATCACATCGAGGATATCGTCTTTTAAAGAAATCCCTTCAAGTATCTGCCGACGCTGCGTATAAATGACTTCGCGCTGTTTATTCATAACGTTATCGTATTCCAAAAGCTGTTTGCGGATCTCAAAGTTATGCGTTTCAACGCGCTTTTGGGCGATTTCAATAGATCGCGTTACCCAGGGATGCTCAATGACCTGCCCTTCTTCAAGCCCCAGCGTATTCATGACTCCGATAAGCTTGTCAGAACCGAACAACCGCATTAAATCATCGGCTAAAGAAACGTAAAATTTCGACGAACCGGGATCACCTTGGCGGGCACAACGTCCGCGCAACTGATTATCGATACGCCGGGCTTCGTGCCGTTCGGTGGCAATAACATGCAATCCACCGAGCGCAACAACTTTTTCATGCTCTTTCTGAGCCTCAACCTTAAATTTCTCAAGCAGCTTTTTGTATTCCTCCGGAGAAGCCGGATCGTCGGGTTTTGCCTTCTGTCTCAAAACATTGCGCGCCATGAACGCAGGATTGCCGCCCAGCAAAATATCCGTACCGCGGCCCGCCATGTTCGTTGCGATAGTAACCGCTTTATACCTGCCTGCCTGTGCGACAATAGAGGCTTCCATCTCATGATATTTTGCGTTTAAAACCTGGTGAGGAACACCGCGCCGCGTAAGCATCCCGGAAAGACGTTCCGATTTTTCGATAGAAATCGTACCTACCAGGATCGGCCTGCCCTGCGCATGAAGTGCCGCGATCTCTTCGACAACAGCGGCGAATTTTTCTTGCTCCGTCTTATAAACCTGATCGGTACTATTAATACGCATCAACGGCTTATTCGTCGGGATGACCACCACATCGAGCTTATAGATCGCTTTGAATTCATTAGCTTCCGTATACGCGGTGCCGGTCATACCGGCGAGTTTTTCATACATGCGGAAATAATTCTGGAACGTAATGGTCGCCAAGGTCTGATTTTCCCGCTCTATCTTAATGCCTTCCTTGGCCTCAACTGCCTGATGCAATCCGTCTGACCATCGGCGCCCCGGCATCAAACGGCCCGTGAATTCATCGACGATTATGACCTGTCCGTCGCGATGTACATAGTGGACATCTTTCTGATACAGATCATGCGCGCGTAACGCCTGTATCACGTGATGCAGCCATTCGGTGTTTTCGATCGTATGCAAATCTGAGATATTCAAAAGCTGGCAAACTTTCGTCTCCCCCTCTTCCGTAAGACGGGCGGTATGCGTTTTCTCGTCGACAATAGCATCAAAACCCTTCGTAATATCTTCGTTCTTATATTTGGCTTCGATCTCTTCTTTTTCCAGGATCTTCTTCCGTTTTAGTTTAGGAATAATGCGGTCGACGGTATAATACTTATCGGTCGCCTCTTCGGCAGGGCCGGAAATAATAAGCGGGGTGCGGGCTTCGTCGACCAGGATCGAATCGACTTCGTCAACGATCGCGTAATAAAAAGGCCGTTGCACAAGGTCCTGCACGCTGTATTTCATATTATCGCGCAAATAATCGAACCCGAATTCATTATTCGTTCCGTACGTAATATCGCAGGCGTATTCGCGCTGGCGCTGTTCGTCGGACATCTCATGCTGGATAGCGCCTACCGACAAACCAAGGAACTCAAAAACAGGCCCCATCCACTCGCAGTCTCTACGGGCAAGATAATCGTTAACGGTCACGATGTGCACGCCTTTGCCTAACAGAGCATTTAAATACGCAGGGAGTGTCGCAACCAGGGTTTTACCTTCACCGGTCGACATCTCCGCTATTTTACCCTCATGCAAAATATACCCGCCGGCAATCTGCACATCGAAATGGCGCAGCCCAATCGTGCGCTTGGATGCCTCGCGCACTACCGCAAACGCTTCGGGAAGGATCTCCTCGAAAACCTTATTGCGGGTCAATTTGATCTTTTCTTTGATCCGCTCTTTTTCCTCGGGGATAGCCGCTTCAACGAATGATTCCTCAAGGGCTTTGATCTCGTCTGAAAGTTCATTCGATTTCTGCAGGATATGCGTTTTAAAATCCGCGGTCTTTGCCCGAAGAGCCTCATCGGACAACGCGGAAACCGCCTGCTCGCACGCATTCACCGCGGCCACAACACCGGCAACCTCCACCATCTTTCCGACGGAAGGATTCGGCATGTCCGGATGCAGCGTTATAGAAACACCCGCATATTTCGACTGGATCGCTCGTTGTTTAGCGTTTAAATTAGCTTTTTTGATAAAACCTAGCATGTTTTCCCCTCGAATTCCTTATGTTTTTACCCGTCGCAATACTGCCGCAGCGCTTAAACAGGATGCTTACAGAATGATACCGGGATAGCATAACTTACGGCGCCTTTTCGCCGCCATTAACATTCTCCGACTTTTTCATCTTAAGGTACGCTTCAATAAATGCGTCGAGCCCGCCGTCCATAACTTTATTGACATCTCCGGTTTCATGGTCAGTGCGGTGATCTTTTACCATGCTATAGGGATGCATGACGTAGGAGCGGATCTGGCTGCCCCATTCGATTTTCTTTTTTTGTTCTCCGCCGTAATGCCGTTGCAGCTCCTCATCCTTTTTCATGCGCTCATGTTCATATAAGCGGGACTTTAATATCCTCATCGCGGTTTGCTTATTCTGGAATTGCGAACGCTCATTTTGACACTGCGCGACAATGCCGGTCGGAATATGCGTAATGCGCACCGCGGAATCCGTCGTATTAACACTTTGACCGCCCGCGCCCTTGGAACGATACACATCAATACGCAAGTCCCTTTCCTCAACCGCAAGAGCGATATCGTCATCGACTTCAGGGATCACGTCCACCGAAGCAAATGATGTGTGCCTGCGCTTATTGGCGTCGAACGGCGAAATACGCACCAACCGGTGCACTCCGCGTTCCGCTTTCAAATACCCGAAAGCATAATCGCCTTCTACCAGCATCGTTACGTTCTTGATACCCGCCTCTTCGCCGTAAAGGACATCCAGCGTTTTCACGGCATACCCCCGCTGTTCGGCAAAACGCGCATACATACGAAAAAGCATGCTCGCCCAGTCGCACGACTCGGTACCGCCGGCGCCGGAATTAATGCTCAGAATAGCGCCGCGCGCGTCGAATTCCCCGTTCAGCAGGGTATGAAATTCGAGTTTATCGACCTGAACGATAAGCTCATCGAGGCTACGCATGAGCTCATGATTAAGGCTATCATCATTTTCACCGGAAAGATGGAAGAACTCCGCGATCTCCTGGTATTTGACAAAAGCCTGATGCCAGGGCTCGACGGAATTTTTAAGGCTTTTCAGTTCTTTAACGATGCGGGAGGATTGCTCTGAGTTATCCCAGAAACCAGCAACGGACATCTGCTGATTCAATGAATCGATAAGCGCTTTCTTCTTATCTATGTCAAAGATACCCCCGGAGCTGATCCAGGCGGATATGTAATGCTTCCAATTTCATGCGAATATCGGCGAACATGAAAAACCTCCACAGATGGTTATCGCTTTTTAAATCCCTTTAATACAAGAGTGAATTCTTCTTTATTGTCTGAAAAATTGATCGCTTCTTCTTCGGTAATCTTCCCTTCATCGACGAGAAGCGCTAAGGTCTGATCGAAAGAACGCATTCCGAAGATCTCGCCATCGGAAATATATTGCGGGATCTCCCAGGTTTTTCCTTCGCGGATAAGGCGGGCGATAGTCGGCGTTTGCAACATGATCTCGTACGCCGGAACGCGCCCAACCCCGTCTTTACGGGGAACCAGTCGCAACGACATAACCCCTTTCAACAAAGTCGATACCTGCACCCGCACCTGTTGGTGCTGATGCGGCGGAAAGAAATTGATAATACGCTCGACGGTCTGCGGTGCATTCACCGTATGCAGGGTACTTAAAACCAAAACTCCTGTCTCGGCGGCGGTCAAAGCGGCGCTCATCGTCTCGTAATCCCTGATATTGGCGATATAAATAACGTCGGGACTTTGCAGGGTGAACGCACGTAACGCCGTCGCGTAGGATGAAACGTCCAGTCCCAAATCCCGCTGATTAATGAGCGATATCTTATCCTTGAACGTGAATTCGATCGGTTCTTCGATCGTAAGAATATGTTTGCGGCAATTTTGGTTGATATGCTCGATCATGCTGGCCAACGTTGTTGATTTGCCGCTTCCCATGGTCCCCGTCAACAAGACCAGGCCCCCGTTTTCCACAGACCGCCGCGTTAAAACGTCGGTGGGAAGATTAAGTTCTTCGAACAACCCGATCTCATTACGGATATTACGGATAACCAGCGAAGGCCAGTTACGCTGCATAAAAATGCTTACGCGGAAACGCCGGGAAAATTCCTCGAGATAAATGGCAAAATCAATGTCGAGGTTCCCTTTAAACGCCTGCTTCTGCTCAGGCGTAGTCAACTCATCAACCGCACGCACGACATCGTCAACAGAAAGGACCTCTTTACTGATAGGCACGATCTGACCGTCAACGCGGATACGGGGTATCCCCCCGGCGCGAAAAAACACATCCGAACCGTCGCGTTTGATCATCTCTCCCAACGCTTCTTTGATCTTCATCGACTACCTCCGAAGAAACATTATACCATCAACTTACGTATCTGTCTTTCTAAATTGAGAAGCTTTTTCTTCTGAACGACACCCCAGGCAAACCCTCCCCACGCTCCGTTTGCGCGTATAACCCGATGGCACGGAATAAGAAGCGGAAAAGGATTCTTATGTAACGCCCTGCCTACCGCCCTGACAGCCTTTGGTTTACCGATCTTACAGGCAACCCAAGCGTAGCTGCGCACTTCGCCAAGAGGGATATCCATAACGGCGCGCAATACTTTCTTTTCGAATTCCGTCAAAACCGGATGGTTCGCGCGGCACCGTTGCGAAGCTCTCTTCATTTCCCGATGACCTTCTTTCTGCGCAAGATATGGTGATAGGCAACGGCAAATCGATGCGCCTCATCGCGCATGCGGCGTATCAGATTGAGTGCCGACGATTGATCTTTAAACGCAACGGGGTGATCGCGTAACGGAAGATACACTTTTTCCTCTTCTTTTGCGATACTGGCTATAGGAATATGCAACCCTAAACCTTTTAATTGTCCGAGCGCTGCGGCCAAATGCCCTTTACCTCCGTCAATCAGGATAAGATCCGGCAATAGCTTATGCTCTTTGACTAAACGGCCATAACGCCGACGCACTACTTCCCGCATCATATCGTAATCGTCGACCCGGTGAACATTCCTTATGCGAAACCTTCGATAGTTATTTTTGTCGGGTTCTCCGCGCCAAAAACTCACCATAGAACCACACGCCTCTTTTCCGCTTATATTGGAAATATCGAACGTCTCAATGCGCTCCGGAACACCGGAAAGGCCGAGCGCCGCTTGAAGCTCGTTAAGCTCGCCAAGAGCAGCCGTCGATCCCGGGCTTTGGGAAAACGCCGCCAACGCTCCGATCTGGTCACGTAACCGGGCCGCTTCCTCATACCGATGCTTTTCCGCCGCAGCCTTCATCCGCTCGGACAATCTCCCGATCAACTCGGCATATTTCGATTCAAGGAACAATCGTATCGTATCAACATGCTGCCGATATCGCGCGGCGCTGATCTTGCCTTCGCACGGTGCCGGACACAAACGAATGCGGTAATACAAGCATGCCTTTTTCGGCAAAGTCTTGCAGGTTCGAAATCCAAAAAGTGAGCGGATAAGCTTAAACGCCTGCTTAAGGGATACCGCATCGGTATACGGACCGTAGTATGCCGCCCCGTCATTCATCAGTGTTTGTTTTTTGCGGCATATCGAAACAAGGGGGTATTTTTCGTTGCTGATGCGCACCCAAGGAAACGATTTATCGTCTTTAAGTACAATATTATAATGCGGCTGATGCTCTTTAATGCGCTCGGCCTCCAAAACCTCGGCAGCGCTCTCCGAAGAAGCCGTTTGGTATTCAATACGCGCGATCTTAGCGACCATACGCTGGGTTTTAGCGTCAAGCTGGCGGGAAAAATACGACTGCACGCGCTTTTTAAGGAACTTGGCCTTACCGATATAAATGATCGTCCCGGCATTATCGCGAAAAAAGTAGACACCGGGCGTCTCAGGCAACGCCGCAAGAATTTCTTTAGACACGGATCGTTTTTCCATAACGCTATCTCTTATGCCTACGCAACCAAGCCAGCAACTCCCGTATCTCGTTGACCCTCAAGAAAACGCACAATAAACCATACGAAATAACACCGGCGATGATCACAAATCCTAAATGCACTAATTGACCCCAACTCCCGCCGAAGCGGACAAACGCGCTCAGGGCCGCATAATGACAAACGGCGCCCATCCCGATGCTGGCGGCTAAAACCTTGAAACAAAATAATACCAGCGGTCTTAAAGGAAGCGGAGCTAATCGTTTTCGTAAAACAGAGAACAGGATGCTAAAGCTTATAATGCCCGAGAGCGAGCTTGATAACGCGATCCCCCCGATCTTAAGCGGATAGATAAGAATAAGGATGAACGCGACATTCATCCCTAAAGCCATCCCCGCTATCTTCGCCGGGGTCACGGTATCTTTGATCGCAAAAAAACATGATTGCACAACCCGCGTTGCCCCATACGCGGAGAGACCAAAACTGTAGAAAAAAAGCGCGCGCGCAGTTGCCTGGGCGGAATACGCGTCAAACCTGCCGCCGCCGAAAAGCGCTTCAATGATCGGATGGGCCAATACCATAAACGCGACGGAAGCAGGCACCATGACAAAAAAAGTCGCGCGTAACCCGAAAAGAAGCGTTTTCTTTAAATGCGCACGGTCCGCGTCAAGCGCTTGGGTAGAAAGCGTAGGCAAAATCGCCTGAGAAAGCGCGTTGGTAAAGACTCCCACCGGGAATTGAATAAGCCTGTAGGCAAAATAGAGAACGGCAACCCCTCCTTCGCCGACAATAACCGCCATGGACCCGAATATAGAATCGACAAAGTTATTCAGCTGATAAATACTCGAGCTTAACAAGCGCGGAACCATGAGTTTTCCGATAAGCCGGGCCCCCGGATGCTTGAACCGGCCGCGAAGAGAAAGCCGGAATCCTTTTTTGTACAAGATCGGGATCTGCGCTCCTAACTGCAAAACACCGCCGATAAGAACGCCTAATGCCAGCCCTTTGATCCCTTCTCCAAACGCCATAGCGCAGACGATAATAGAAAGATTAAGCAGGCAGGGAGCAAACGCCGGGACGGAAAAATGTTTCAGCGTATTGAGGATCGCCATGGAATAAGCCGAAAGGCTGATCAAAAGCAGATACGGAAAAAGGAGCCGGGTAAGCGTTACGGTCGCTGCCAGTTTCTGAGGATCATCGACAAAGCCGGGAGCGATCAAGCGTATAATAACCGGAGCGAATATAACGCCGCAGAGCACGATCGCGCTGACAATGACCAGCAAAAGATTCAGAAGAACATTAACCAATTCCCAGAATTCTTCTTTGGTGTGCTTGGCGGCATATTCGCTTAATACCGGGACAAAAGCCGCATTCGCAGCTCCCTCCCCTACCAGATCCCTAAAAAGATTCGGGATGCGGAATGCGACTACGAATGCCTGCGCATAGACATACACCCCAAAAAGCCTGGCAATGACCACATCCCGGATAAAACCCAGGATACGGGAACAAAGCGTCGCGATCCCGATGATTCCCGCTGATTGAGCTACCGATTTGTTTGTTGACATAAATGGGGTATTATGTTATAAGTATACAACGTTCGTACCTGTAAGGAGTTTCGTTTGTAAAAGGAGAATTATTATGCCAAGACGCAAAACATCGCGCGCGACAGACAGATCTGCCGCTAAAAAACACCTGCGCAACCTAAAAATAAAGAACGACATTAAGAAATCGCTTAAGAAATTCCAAAAGCTCTTGTCGACAAAAAGCCTTGCGGAAGCAAAAACGCTTCTCTCATCGATTTTTGCGAAATTAGATAAAGCGGCGAAGAAAAATGTCCTTCACCAGAATAAAGCCAACCGCACGAAATCACAGCTTGCGATTCGGCTCAAAAAATCTGCATAAACGCACGATAAGCTTTTCAAGGGCAAATTCCGGTTTCATCCTGCCGGTCTTAACATCGGTATCGCATTCAACCAAAAGCTTGAGTTTTTGAGGTAATTGGCGGAGGGTTGCGGTATGCTTAACACACGCATACCGTAACCCACCCAGTATCCGTTCAGGTTTTTCTCCCGAAGCCAAGAGCTCATGAAGGATCTTTAAAGCTTCTCCTGCCTGCCCCTGCTCGATACGCCTGTTGAGATCAAACGTATCGATCCTGCGTGTTTCTTTAAAATATACGGTCGAAGCCCTGCGCGAGAGCGCTTCAAAAAAAGGATCTTTGGTCTCTCGACGCTCCATATCAACAACCAGCGTAACGGTACCTGCCGGAGCCTGCGCATACGAAAGGATATACGTCCGTATATCCTCTTTAAGCTGTTGCGCCTGTTTAATGACCACTAACCTTCGGGCAGATCGAACCGGGAGAAAAAGTAACCGCTCCTGTAGATTGCGCAGCGTGATGTCTTTAGCATATACGATATCCTGGTTAAAATCGGAAATGTCCTGCGGCAGAATGGTTCCTTGGATTTCTTTCAGTTTCGCTTGTTTGGCGGGATTATCCTGTCCAATGAACAGGTATACTGACGCGGCTGCTACCATTGCTCAACGGTACGCTCCACAACTCTTCGGGCCAGATCAGCAATCGCTTCATTCACCGCCTGCTGGTCTGAAATAGAGGCTTGATTACCGGGGGTAAAATAGGTTTTTTCTCCTGCAAAGTTTTTCTCTTCCCAAAGAACATCCAGCGTCCTTTGATTAATCAGTTTCAAATTGACACGGATACTGATGCGGTACTCGGAAACATTATCATTGTCATCATAGCGCAACGCGTCACGGCGGAATTCAACTAATTCCCCTTCTAAGAACAAATCAGCGGTTTCCTTGGAAACAGGTTTTAGGTTACCGTCAAAAAGATATTTATCATTCACTGCCCTGGTAATATCCGTCTCCAGCTGCGGCTTATAAAGCCGGTAATTATTGCCGGTGTATTGCTCTTTAACCAGCTCGATCTTATTCACAAAGGGCTGCACATAAATCGTGCGGTATTCTCCTGAAAGCATGGAACGCGTCGTGTAACCGCACCCTGCCATACCGGCAGCCAATGTT